>JAUVOA010000142.1 GCA_030599445.1 Atribacterota bacterium
CTAATATGCCTGCCTCTCTATCCTGAACGACTTTCCCTACTAAATTTAAAGGAGAACCTAATTTAAAGGGCATAACCATATTAGGCAAACTATGATAAATATATACTTCAGAAAGAAGAAATGAAACTTCACCTTTTTTCAAAAAAGGGTGCCCTAAGGCCAGTACCTTATCTCCTTCTCGATAAGTTACTGTTCCGATAGAAGTAATATTGACATCTCCCCGAGTCAATTGTATTCCTATAGCAGAACCGGCTTCTATTTTATTGGAAGGTCTTTCTCCCACCTCTTGAAAGTTTATATCATTATTTTCGTTAAACCCGATTCCCTGAATAGGCATAAGATTAAATTTTTTTAGAGAATTACTTAATCTATCTAAAGCTCTACCTTTAATGCCGTTTATAATAATCGGTGAAATTACGGGGTAAAAGATAATTTCCTCTCGGGCAGCTAATTCTGGAAAACTATTATTCTCCATAGCATTTTTCAATATTATCTTATTTTTACTTTTCCCTGCAAAATACAAAGAATTAGTAATCTTATATTCTTGCGATGTAGTGTGACTGTTATTATAGGGGAAATTAAATATTTCTAACATCTCCTGAATGGGGGTTACAAGGCAGATGTTGTGTTCACTCATTTCCCAGGCATAAGATACAGCTCCAATCAATCTATCATCTATATAGATCGGGCTACCACTCATTCCTTCTGAAATACCGCCACCATCTTTAATCTTATCTCCACTTAAATTGGCTAATATAAAATGACTAATTCCGCCTTCGCCTTTAACTATATCAATGATATCCACCTGAAAAGTCTCTATCTGCGTTCCGTGAAAAACGGTTTTTCCTATCCCTTTCATCCCTGGTTTTATCTCTGAAATAGGCATAAAAAGGCTCTGGCTATAGGTTAAATTTACTCCTATGTTAAATATAATTAATAAAATAAAAATAATTTTTAAAAAAATATTTTTATTTAATTTTATCTTCATCTTTCTCCTTCTTTATAGTTAGCTAGTTAGTTGGTTAACTAGTTAATAATATAGATGCAAATCGTTAGTTTTAAATACAAGATAAAAGTTTATCTAATTAGCTGATTTGATATTAACCAGTTAATTAGGTAACCAAGTAACCAGGTAACCCAAATAAATTGGCTAATAGTCAATTTATTTGTACGAACTTACTAATCCACTCCTTAGTACATGAATATTGTCCAAAACTGTCCCTGCACCTAAAGCAACACATGAAATTGGATTTTCAGCTAAATAAACTGGTATTCCAGTCACTTCAGTTAACAAGTCATCGAAATTTCTCAACAATGCTCCTCCGCCGGTGAGAATAATTCCTTTATCAGCAATATCAGCAGCTAATTCAGGAGGAATTTTCTCCATAACTGTTTTAACTCCCTCTATTATCGTCTTCAATGAAGAAGAAATGGCTTTTAACACTTCATTAGAACCAATTGAAATGCTCTTGGGCAAACCGGAAACTAAGTCTCTCCCTCTTATGTCGGTAAATAATTCTTCTTCTAATTCCATTGCTGTACCGATTTCAATCTTTAAAGTTTCGGCAGTTTTTTCACCAATCATTAACCTGTATTTTTCCTTAATATATTTAATAATATTTTCATCAAAATCATTACCCGCTACTCTCAATGATTTACTTACCACGATTCCTCCTAAGGAGATAACGGCGATATCAGCGGTGCCTCCCCCCACGTCAACAATCATATTGCCATAAGGTTCACTAATATCTAAGCCAGCCCCAATAGCTGCTGCCATTGGTTCTTCAATTAAATAAGCTTTCCTTGCTCCAGCCTGCATAGCCGCTTCTATCGCTGCTCTTTTTTCTACTTCTGTTCCTCCCGAAGGTACGCAAATTACTACTTGAGGACGAAACACCTTACTGTTACCACAAACTTTTCTGATAAAATAACTCAGCATCTTCTCTGTTATCTCATAATCGGCGATAACTCCACTCTTCATGGGCTGAATAGCAATTATGTTTCCCGGTGTCTTCCCTAACATTTGTTTGGCTTCTTCTCCCACAGCTAAAACTTTTCCGCTATCTCTTAAAATAGAGACTACCGAAGGTTCCTGAAGGACAATTCCTTTCCCCTTCTGATAGATTAAGACACTTACTGTACCCAAATCTATGCCCAGACTTCTATCCATTCCTAGCATGTTTATTTTCTCCTCCTCTATTTAGTTAAATGGTTAGTTAGTTAATTAGTTAATTGGTCAACCAGCTAACTAGATAACCAAGTAACTAGCTAACTAAATCACTCTTTCACTCTCTTAATATCTGCTCCTAAGGAATTTAGTTTTTCCTCTAACTTCACATATCCTCTATCTAAATGATAAATTCTACTTAATTCGGTAGTTCCTTCTGCTACTAAACCAGCTAACACTAAAGCTGCTCCCCCTCTTAAATCTGAAGCCATTACTGGGGCAGCACTTAACTCCTTTACTCCTTTAACAATAGTGCTATGTCCTTCTACTTTAATATCCGCTCCCATTCTTATCAAATCACCGGTATGAACGAATCTATTCTCAAATACAGTCTCGGTAATAACACTGGTACCTTTTGCTACACAGGATAAAGCCATAAACTGGGGTTGCATATCGGTGGGAAATCCAGGAAAAGGTAAAGTTTTAATATCTACTGCTTTAACTCTGCCTGGCCCTATCACTTTAATCAAATTCTTTTTTAGTTTAATCTGCACTCCGGCTTCTTCTAACTTCACTATCAATGGTTTTAATAATAATGGATCAGCCTTTTCTATCAAAACATTTCCCCCCGTGATAGCAGCTGCTATCATATAGGTACCTGCTTCAATACGGTCAGGAATTATAGCATAATCAATTCCGTGTAATTCTTTTACTCCTTCTATTTCAATTAAATCAGTCCCTAATCCTTTAACTTTAGCCCCCATTTTATTTAGGAAATGTCCTAATTCCGCTACTTCAGGGTCTTTGGCAGCATTTTCAATTTTAGTTACTCCTTCTGCTAAACAGGCAGCCATCATTATATTTTCAGTTGCCCCCAAACTGGGGAAATCTAAATATATATCGTTTCCTTTTAATTTATTAACTTTTGCTTCGATATAACCTTTTTCCACTTCAACTTGAGCGCCTAAAGCCTCAAATCCTTTTAAATGATAATCAACCGGGCGAGCACCAATAGCACAACCCCCGGGTAAAGATATCTTTGCTTTTCTTAAACGAGCCAAAAGCGGCCCCATTACTAAAATAGAACCTCTCATCATTTTAACCAATTCATAAGGCGCCTCATAATTATTAAAATTATCAGAATCGATATAGAGGTTATTATCTTCTTTCCATTCCACTTTTACCCCTAATTTCCTTATAACTGCAGCCATAGTATCAACATCGGTAAGACGAGGGACATTCCTTAATATACAAACATCTTTAGTTAATAAGGTTGCCGCCATAATAGATAAAGCTGAATTTTTTGCTCCGTCAATTCTTACCGTACCTTGTAATCTTTTTCCTCCGGAAATAATAAGCTTTTCTGGATCCAATTTTCTCCTCCTCTATTTAGTTAATTAGTTAGCTGGTTTGCTAGTTAGTTGGTTAGTTGGTTTTTAGTTTCATGTAAATCTTTATCTACTTGAATTTAACCAATTAACCAAGTAACTAGCAAACTGATTTAATATTTTTTTCAAAAGGTTTTTTAATAATCCCCTTTTCAGTAATAATAGCCTTCACATAACCATTAGGAGTAAGGTCAAAAGCCGGATTAAATACTTTTGCTCCTGTGGGGGCTATCTGTTTACCTAATATATAAGTAACTTCTTTATGATCTCTTTCTTCAATGGGAATTTCCTTCCCCGATCCTAGCGATGCATCAATAGTAGATATCGGAGCAGCAACATAAAAAGGAACTTTATTTTCTCGGGCTAAAACAGATAAAGAATAAGTTCCGATTTTATTGACCACATCACCGTTTCGAGCAATACGATCTGCCCCAACTATGATTAAGTTTACCTTTTTTTGAGACATTAAAAACCCGGCCATATTGTCGGTAATTAAAGTAAAAGGAATTTTTTCCTGAGTTAATTCCCAGGCAGTTAATCTTGCCCCCTGTAATACTGGTCTGGTTTCATCGACATAGACATGTATCTTCTTTCCTTCTTTAAAAGCAGTACGAATCACCCCTAAAGCGGTACCATGATCTACGGTAGCCAGAGCCCCGGCATTGCAGTGAGTAAGAATATTGTCCCCATTTTTAATTAGTGAAGCTCCGTATCTTGCCATTGCCTTATTTATCTCTATATCTTCCCGTGCAATATTTTCGGCTTCCTGTAAGATTATATCTTTTAATTTAAATAAATCAACATCTTTTTTTATATTAATTAAATTCATCATTCTCTCTAAGGCCCAAAACAGATTGACTGCAGTGGGCCGAGTAAGGGCTAGGTAGTTTTTAGCTTTTTCCATATCTTGGATAAATTCTCCATAAGTACCTGCTTTTGAAGAATAAGCAGCAAGGGCTATACCAAAGACAGCCGCTACTCCAATGGCCGGTGCGCCCCTTATTTTCATCTTCTTAATTGCTTCTGCTACTTCTTGGTAAGTAGAACAATTAATTATTTCATATCTTAAAGGAAGTTTTCTCTGGTCGATTAGAAACACTTTCCCATCTTTCCATTCGATAGTCTTCATCTTTCCCTTTCTTTTATCGTTAGTTGGTTAGCTGGTTACCTAGTTAATTAGTTGATAAATCAATATTAAACCAATTAACTAATCTCATGAGATGCGAATTTAACTAACCACCCCTACTTCTTTTTCTAAACTTGAAACTCA
>JAUVOA010000022.1 GCA_030599445.1 Atribacterota bacterium
AATGTAATACTTTCTGAACTTTGCGATGTTGATTATAAAAAAACCGGAGAGAGAAGAGAAGCTATGTATTTTGGTGTCCAGGGTTTCTTTATGAAACTCAATTTAGGACTTTCGACTGCAAGCCTTGCTCTTTTATATTCTATCTTCGGGAAAGATATCAGCAATCCCCTGGGAGTAAGATTAGCTCCTGTATTAGGAAGCATAGTAGCCATTTTAGGACTTATAGTTATGACCCGATATCCGGAAAAACAGATTAAAGATTTATTATCAAAATAATTTTTTTTAAAAAAAGAAAGATTATTTAATGGAAAGAAGTAAAAAAATGGTTGTTTTACAAAAAGGAATTTTATTTTTATGTACCGGAAATTCCTGCCGCAGTCAGATGGCAGAAGGGTTTGCTAAAAAAATGCTTCCCAAAAATATGGAAATCTTTAGTGCGGGGCTGGAGCCAAAAGGTGTACATCCTATGGCGATAAAAGTTATGCAGGAAGTTGGGATTGATATCTCTCAACAAAGGTCAAAAAATATTTCAGAGGTTCCTATTGATAAAATAGATTTAGTGGTTACTTTATGTGGAGATGCTGCTGAACGATGTCCTATTTTTCCAGGTAAAGTGAAAAGGATACATTGGGAGTTAGAAGATCCTGCCAAAGCGCAGGGGAGCCAGGAAGAAATTATAAAAATATTTCGAAAAGTTCGGGAAATTATTAAATCCTACATGGAAAATGAAAAATGGTTTGATTCTTTAAAAATTAATTAAACCGCAAAAATTATGCTTATTTTAAGATTTATTCTTCTTTTTCCAGAAACAAATCTTTTTATCTTCATACATAAATCCCCATTCAAGATCGGGACTGGGACCTAAAATCCAATATCCTTCTGAATCGAGCATAACTTCTATCGACCTCATAGGAGACTAAATCTTCTGACTCCTATGAATATTGTAGTAAGTTAAATAACGAAGATGCTTTAATGGTGCAAATGTATTGGATTCAAACAAGACTTGTTTTGCAGGTTTTGTTTTGGCACAATAGAGGGGTTACCATTATTATAATTAATTCTTACAATTTCATTTCCTTCTTCATTGATATAGCGAACTTGGTCGTATATTCCTTTTTTTGCAGAGAAGATTAAAAAATCTTTTTCCAAGGCCAAGGTTTTTAAAAATTAAAAAGCCAAACCTGTAACTATTTTGTTAATAATTAGAAAAAATCATGGGATGGTATTACAAGGCAAACGAATAATTTTATTAACCCGAAAGCTTTTTATTTGCAAAGAAGGATTTTTAAGGTTTATGTCGTATTTATAATAAAAAGAAACTAATAATTTTTTTTCTATATTATGTAAATTATTTTATAAATATATAACTAAAGCAGAGAAGTATAGCTTTCTCCGGAAAATAAAATAAAAAATAATGGAGGGTTATTATGAATAAAAAAGTAAAAGTATACGGACTTCCAACTTGTCCTGTTTGTAGGAGGACAAAAAAATATTTAGAAGATGAAGGTATTGACTATGAATATCTGGATGTCTCCGCAAATCACGATTTTGCCAAAGAGATGATTGTAAAATCTGGCCAAAAAACTGTACCAGTAGTCGAAATTGGAGGGGAAATTATAATCGGATTTGATAAGGCTAAAATTGAAGAACTTCTAAAGGGGTAAAATATGAAAAGAATTTATGATTTGATAATTATTGGAGCGGGACCTGCTGGTATTACCGCTGTAGTATATGCGGCCCGGAAGAAAATAGATACCCTGGTAGTTACAAAAGACATAGGAGGGCAAGCTGCCTTAAGTGGAGATATCCAAAATTATACCGGCTATCAATTTATTTCCGGACCGGAATTAGCTGAAAAATTTGAAGAGCATATGCGTAAATTTAATTTTGATATCAGGGAAAACGAAGAAGTAACAAAATTAACTGCCAAACAAAATAATTTTTTAGTAAAAACAGATAAAAATAGTTACTGGGCGAAGACGGTTATTGTAGCATCTGGTAAAAAATCTCGTGAATTAGGTATTTCCGGTGAAAAGGAATTTAAAAATAAGGGTCTTGTCTATTGCGCTACCTGTGATGCTCCCTTATTTTCCGAAGATGATGTAGCGGTAATTGGCGGGGGAAATTCTGCCCTGGATGCTACTTTACAATTGATGAAGATTGCCAACTACATATATATTATCAATAGATCTAATAGTCTTAGGGGAGACGAAATAATGCAGGAGAAAATCAAGAAAAGCAATAAAGTATCAATATTGAACAATAGTCGAATAATTGAGATTCTCGGTGATGATTTTGTCAACGCTATAAGAATAGAAAAAGACAAAAAAGAAGAAGCACTTGCTGTTCAAGGTATTTTTGTGGAAATCGGTCTTATACCTAATTCAAATTTTGCTGTTGATTTAAACAAAACAAAAAGTGGAGAAATTAAGGTAAACAACAAAAATGAAACCAATATTCCCGGTATATTTGCTGCCGGAGATGTTACTGATGTCTTTGAAAAACAGATAATTATCGCAGCCGGAGAGGGAGCAAAAGCTATATTAAGTGTTTTTCGCTATTTAAGCAGCAGGAAATAAAACTATTGCTCGTTAATCTCGTCTCTTTAGACTAAGGCAAGTAAGAGAACAATACAAATAATATTTCAAAGTTAACTGGTGTTGGCATTTTCCTTCGATTAGATATATATCACTCAGGTTAGCAAGTGGGATGTTAGACGAATTAAAGGCCCTTTGGATTTTAGGAGCTGGATGAAAGAGGTATAAATGGATATCATTTCAATTATATTTATTGCATTTGGATTAGCAATGGATGCTTTTGCTGTATCTATCACCAGCGGATTAACCATAAAACACTTAAGAATCAATGATGCCTTAAAGATCGCAATATTTTTTGGATCATTTCAGGCTATTATGCCATTAATCGGGTGGTCAGCAGGACTGGGTTTTCGAAATTTCATTTCAGGTATTGACCATTGGATAGCCTTTGGACTTCTATGTATAATAGGCTGTAAAATGATTTATGAATCATCTAAAATGGAAGTAAACAACAAGAAAATAGATCCACTAAATGTTTATTTTTTGCTGATGTTATCCATTGCAACAAGTGTAGATGCCTTGGTTGTTGGTCTAAGCCTGTCATTCTTAAACGTTTCTATTGCACTCCCGGCAATAATAATTGGGGTTGTAACATTTTTACTATCGATTTTCGGGGTTTATTTTGGTAATCGATTTGGACATTATTTTGAAAGGAAAATTGAAATAATTGGCGGTCTAATTTTAATTGGTATCGGAACGAGAATATTAATTAATCACTTAACTTAGAGAGTGACAGAAACACTAGGCTAGTAACTTTTAATTTTATTTCTTCTACTTTTTAGAGTTATATCTATTATAAAAAATTGATGCAAAAAATAAATAAATCGAGTATAATAAAAAAATCATAATTTTTTTTAAAAAATTCTTTCCAGATAAGGAGTAAAAATTGTTGCTATCAGCTTTTTTATTAGAAGCAGTCTTAATATCTTTATCCGGAGTAATAGCTCCTGGACCTGTTACTGCTGTAACGGTAAGCAAAGGGACTAAATCTCCTCATGCAGGAGCAATTATTGCCCTGGGACATGGTATTGTAGAAATCCCTTTAATGATATTAATACTTTATGGTTTTGGTGATATATTAAAAATTACTTATATTAAAGCGATAATAGGATTACTCGGGGGTTTATTTCTCCTGAAGATGGGTCTTGGCTTACTTAAGGGGATTAAACAAGCAAAAATTGATTCAAGCAATGGTCCAAGTTCTCCTCTGAGGGCTGGAATTATACTCACTCTGGCTAATCCTTATTTTCTGGTCTGGATGGCAACCATCGGTTCTATTCTTATTTTCCGCTCTTATGCTTTTGGACTGCTCGGTTTTACTATCTTTATAATTGCCCATTGGTCATGCGATTTTTTATGGTTATACTTTCTTTCAGCTCTATCTTTTAAAGGCGGGCAGTTTTTTGGCAAAAGACTCCAGCAGGTTTTATTTGCAATATGCGGGGTTTTTCTCTTATTTTTTAGTAGTAAATTTATCTATGATGCAGCGAAAATAATCTTTTCTTTCTAAATACTTAAAATGATTTATTTCTTCAGCCGAAAATTTGTTGGATTGACTAATACAATCTTGTCGTAACATAAAAAATAAATGGAAAATCCTTTTTGCAATTTTATTAGTACAGATAAATCTGTATTAGAAGAATTCAAAAAATTGTATTTTTTCTTTTTTTAAGCTATAATTTTTTTAAAATAAACTAAATACTTAAATATAAGCAGTCTAAGGGAAGAGTGGTGAAAATCCACCGCAGTCCCGCTACTGTAATGGGAGACGAAAGCTGTAATAGGCCACTGTTAGACACTTTCACTTTGGTGATAAATGGGAAGGTACAGCAATTAGGTTGACCCCTGAGCCAGGAGACCTGCCTGTTTATGAATATGAAATCACCTCTTCGTGGAGAAAGAGGGTGATATTTTTTATTTTTAGATTTCTTTATGATTACTTAAAAGGAGTACTATAGTTATATGACAATAAAGTTAATTTTAATTCGGCATGGAGAAAGTGATGGTAATGCTCAAAGGAAATTTTCTGGTTTTCAGGATGTAAAATTAACAGAAAAGGGAATATGGCAAGCGAAGAGATTAGCACGACGTTTAGAGGGAGTGCAAGTAGACGCATTTTATTGCAGTGATTTAAAAAGGGCTCGTCATACTGCTGAGATTATTTTTGGAGACCGAGGGGAAGATATTGTAGTAAGTCCTAATCTAAGAGAAATAAATTTTGGGATATGGGAGGGTATGACATTTGAAGAAATTAAATCAAGAGAAGGAGCCAAGTTTACTTCCTGGATGGAAAATCCCGATGAAAAAAGCATTATTCCCCAAGGAGAGAGCTTGGCTATTCTAAACGAAAGAGTTATGACCGAAGTAAACAGGATATTACAAGAACATAGAAATGAAGAGAAAGATAAAACAATAGCCATAGTTTGTCATGGTGGAGCTATCCGAATTATTCTGTGTAATGCTTTAAACCTTGAATTAAAAAATCTGTGGTTTATAGAACAAAATTCAACTGCTTTGAATATTATAGATTATTATGATAATAGAGGATTTATTTCACTATTAAATGATACTTCTCATCTTGAAGACTGGTGGGAAAGTGGATTAATACAGGAGAAAAGAGATGAATGAAAAAATAGAAGAAATCATTCAAAATATTAAACCTATCAATTTTAAATTAATGGAAAGAGCCCAGGAAAAATTGGATAATCTTATCAAACCTCTGGGAAGCTTGGGAAGATTAGAGGATTTTGCCAGGAGGATAGTAGGAATATCCGGAACTCTTTCCCCAGTAATCAAAAGAAAAGTAATATTTGTGATGGCGGGAGACCACGGAGTTGCTGAAGAAGAAGTGAGTGCTTATCCTCAGGAAGTTACCTTTCAAATGGTGTATAATTTTATTCGAGGGGGAGCGGGCATTAATGTATTAGCCAGACATATAGGAGCAGAGATTGTGGTGGTGGATATGGGAGTGGCTAAAGATTTTCCCTTGGAAGAGAGTATAATAAGAAAGAAAATAGCCTATGGAACGAAAAATATAGCCAAAGGACCCGCTATGAGTAGAGATGAAGCAGAAAGAGCAATGATTGCCGGAATTGAAGTGTTTGAAGACGAATTAAGCAGAAAAGGAATCGACATCATAGGATTAGGAGAAATGGGGATTGCTAATACTACCCCCAGTAGTGCTATAGTAGCCTGTTTAACTAAATCTAAAGTTGAAGAAGTCACCGGCCGAGGGACCGGGATAGATGAAGACCAACTTAAAAATAAAATAAGAGTGATTAAACAAACGATAGAAGTTAATCATCCTGACACGGAGGATGGACTTGATGTTTTATCAAAAGTGGGAGGATTTGAAATTGGGGGGTTAGTAGGTTGTATTTTATCTGCAGCTTCCCATCGAGTTCCCATTGTAATTGATGGTTTTATTTCTTGCGCGAGTGCCTTAATTGCGATTAAGTTAGCTCCTTTGGCAAAGGATTACATATTTGCGAGTCATAATTCGGTGGAAAAAGGGCATAAAATTGCCCTGAAATATATAGGGAAGGTTCCGATGTTTGATCTTGGTATGCGGCTCGGTGAAGGAACCGGTGCTGCTTTGGGCATCAGCTTTGTTGAGGCCGGGGTTAAAATATTAACTCAAATGGCTACTTTTGAAGATGCTGGGGTAGATAATAAAAACTCATAAATTAGTCGTTAGTGGATTGTGAATAGTCGTTAATATTGCGTGAAGAAAATTAGGAGTCAGAGATAGGGGTTCGATTCATCGAACACGAATAATGACGGGGCGGACAGGAAAAAGATAGATTCCCGTTTCCACGGGAATGACAAACTATAAAATACGGGAATGACAAAAAAGACCACGGGAATAACCCCAGTGAAATAAGATTTCACAGGGCAGGATAAAAGAGAGCGGGAAAGACAGAGGTAGGGGCACGATGCATCGTGCCCACAGGCAAAAGACAATACAAATAAAGACAAGGGGTGTATTGTAATATGCCCAAAGAAGATAATAAATAAAAGATTCCAAAGATATAGAAAGAAGAAAAAATATTATGCATAGAGGGAAATTAATCTTTATCACCGGGGGAGCAAGGAGCGGGAAGAGTAATTTTGCTGAGAAGATAGCCAATGGTTTTGGTAAATCAGTTGCTTACCTTGCAACTGCTCAACCACTTGATGAAGAAATGACTTTTAGAATAAAAAAGCACAGAGAAAAGAGACTAAACACCTGGGAGACTTATGAAGAACCGATAGAAGTTAGAGAATTGGTGAGTCGTTTAGGTTTGGAAAAAGAAGTTATCCTTATAGATTGTTTGACTTTATTAACATCTAATCTCTTATTAAGAAAAGAAAATAAGGTGGAAGACTCCAAGTGGCAAGAAGAAATTTTATTAGAAATTAAGAAATTAGCTGAGGTTTCTTATAAAGTTCCTGCTCAGGTAATAATTGTATCTAACGAAGTTGGCATGGGTTTAGTCCCTGATAATACTCTCGGAAGAGTTTATCGGGATATCTTGGGCAGAGCAAATAGTATAATTGCTGATAAAGCTGATGAGGTTTTTATGATGGTCTCAGGAATACCATTAAAGATAAAGGGTTGATAAAACAATGAAAATTTTAAGAGATTTAACTTTAGCTATACGGTTTTTAACTATTATCCCTGTAATTTCGTTCCCTCCTTCTAATAATACTAATCAAAATGAAGAGGCATTAGAAGAAAATTTTGCTAATTCTATGGCTTTCTTTCCACTTGTAGGGATGTTAATAGGTGTATTGCTGGTAGTTTTAAGACGTATATTTTATTATCTTCCTGTTTCTCCGTTGGTAGGTGATACTTTAATTCTAATTATTTGGATTTGGCTAAGTGGAGGGCTGCATTTAGATGGTTTTGCCGATAGTGTAGATGGATTTTCTGGAGGACATAATAAAGAAGAAATACTAAAGATTATGAAGGATAGTTCTACTGGGGCGAAAGGGGTAGTAGCCTTAGTTTCTCTTTTATTGTTGAAGTTTGTTCTTCTGGTAGAGATGCCGTTATTTTTAAAAGATGCTGTTTTATTTTTTACTCCCACTATAGGGCGTTGGAGTATGGTAGTAGCCGCTTTTTTAGGCAAACCAGCTCGTTTAAAAAATAGTATGGGTAAATTATTCATGGATTATGTTGGCTGGAGAGAGCTTACCTTCGCCAGTTTAACTATGGCAGCTATAGGTATTTTATTATTTAGATTGTACTTTCTACCCCTGGTGATTATAGGAGTAGGTATAGTATTATTGATGTTAAAATATTGTCAACAAAAGATTGGTGGAATAAGCGGAGATATACTGGGAGCGATAAATGAAATAATTGAAGTTTCTATTCTTTTAGTTATCTGCTTAGTAAGTCAGTTTTTTTCTCTTTCAATATTTCTATAATCATTATTTGCGGGATCAATAAAATAAATATATGGTATAGATTATTTTAAGTTATACATATAATTATATTCTAAAGGAGGGCATAAAGATAGATATTAGTTTCTTAGTCAAGGGAATGATAATTGGAATCTCAATTGCTGCTCCGGTTGGACCAATTGGATTATTATGTGTACGTCGTACCTTAACTCAGGGACGAACTGCCGGCATGATCTCTGGCCTGGGGGCAGCTACTGCTGATGCAATTTATGGATGTATTGCCGGATTTGGACTGACTTTTATTTCAAGTATTTTAATCAGTCAACAAAAGAATCTTCGCCTTATCGGCGGAGCATTTCTCTGTTATTTAGGAATTAGGACTTTTCTATCTAAACCTGCAGTACAAGCGGTAATGGTTAAAGGAAGCAGTTTAATCGGAGATTATATATCAACATTTTTCCTTACCCTTACCAATCCTATGACAATTCTATCTTTTACAGCTATATTTGCCGGACTGGGTTTAGTAGGTGCAGGAGGGAACTATACTTCTGCGAGCGTATTGGTCTTAGGCGTGTTTATTGGTTCATCTTCCTGGTGGCTTATCTTAAGCGGAAGTGTAAGCCTATTTCGAAAAAAGTTCACTTTAACAGGAATGCAAATAGTAAACAGAATTTCAGGTATAATCATCACTGGATTTGGCCTATTCGCCTTAATAAGTCTTATTAGATAAGAGCTTTGGTTTAAGATAGAATTTCCCCTTTTATCATCCCCAGAAAATTATATTTACATTATTACCTGGGGAACTTTGAGGGCAGGATGATTTATCAAAATTGGTCTAACTCCATAAGCTTTTTGTATAATTTCTTCGGTAAGTACTTCCTGAGGAGCTCCTATCTTTTCTATTTTACCTTCATTTAAAAGGAGAAGGCGATGAGAAATGATACTGGCTAAATTTAAGTCATGAAAGACAGAAATAATAGTTAATCCCTCTTTTTCAAGAGCCTTTTTCAAGAGATTTAACATCTCATATTTATAGTTTAAATCTAAGTGGGAAGTAAATTCATCTAGAAGTAGAAGCTGTGGAGTTTGAGCCAAGGCTTTAGCCATAAAAACTCTTTGTCTTTCGCCTCCACTTATTTCCTGAATATTGTTTTCAGAAAGGGATAGAGAATGGGTTTTTTTCATTGCTTCTCGAGATATTTGATAATCTTCAAGGGTTTCTCCCTTTAAGCGAGAAATGTAAGGTAGCCTTCCCATAAATACTACTTCTTTTGCTTTGAAATCAAAAGTGACCCAGGTATCTTGAGGTACTACTGAGATGAATTTGGCAATTTGTTCAATGGGAAGATTATTAAGGTTTTGGTTAAGGAGAGATATTTCCCCTTTTTTTGGTTTTAATATTCCTGAAATAACATTTAAAAGAGTAGTCTTTCCGGAGCCGTTAGGCCCGATAATTCCTAACAGCTCTCCTTTTGGTAGATAAAAGTTTATATCTGATAATATTTCCCGATTATCATTATAAGAGAAGTGAACTCCTTTTAAAGTTAAAATATTGTTATTATCAGCCATATTATTTATTTTTCCTCCTTAAAAGATAAATAAATAAAGGAGCACCGATTATAGCAGTTATTGCTCCGATAGGTATTTCAGTCGGTGCGATTACAGTTCGAGCTAATACATCACATAGAATAAGAAAAATTCCTCCCAAGAAGGCAGACGCAGGAAGCATAATTCGATGGTCTGGGCCCACTAAAAGCCGGGCAATGTGAGGAATTACAAGTCCTACAAATCCTATTAAACCAGTAAAAGAAACCACGGAAGCAATAATTATAGAGCCGATTAGAAAGATGCGGATTCTTAATTTGCCCGTATTAATTCCCAAATGAAGGGCTTCTTCTTCTCCCAGAGATAAGGCATTTAAATCTAAAGAAGAAAAGAACAACAGCAGGCAGCCAATCATTGCGGGTAGAGTAATTATGCTTATTTTTTTCCAGTTGGCAGCAGATAAATCTCCCATAAGCCAGAACACCATAGATTGTAATTCTTTTCTGGAGATAGCCAAAAGAATAGTTATCAGCGCAGAAAAGAGAAAAGTGATAGCTACTCCGGCAAGAAGCAGCCCGGTAGAATTGGCAGAATAAGTGATTTTAGAAGATTGATATACCAGATAAAGAGAGAACATTGCTCCGATAAAAGCAAATAAGGGAAGATAAGAAGCAAAAAGATAACCGGTAGCATGCTGTAAGGCAATACCGATACATGCTCCCAAAGCAGCACCGGCGGATACTCCTAAAATATAGGGATCAGCCAGGGGGTTTCTTAAAATTCCTTGGAAAGCTCCTCCTACGGTAGATAAAGCAGCACCGGTAATGACACCTAAAACGATCCGAGGTGCCCTTAGTTGCCAGATAATAAGATTTTTGGTTTTATCCTGTGTGCCACCTAAGAGGAGAGAAATAATTTCCTTAGGATTAATAGACACCACTCCAAAGTTAAGACAAATTAGGCTGACTCCCAGGATGCTTAGGCTTCCTATTAGAAGCATTAATATTAATTTTTTTCGCCAGTTGGTATAACCGGCAATTTCTGTTAACGGTTTATTCATAGAAAATTCCATATAATAATTCGAGTCCGTCCACAAGTCTTGGGACAGCACGATAAAAAAGGTCTTCATTTACTATAAAGATTTTTTGATTTTTTATAGCCGGTATATTAGACCAGCCGGAACGTTGGGATATATTGCTTTTAACCTTTGATTCTTCTCCCTGGTTCATTGCTCCTACAGGGACAATAATGATATCCGGTTCTGCCTGGGCAACAAATTCCGGACTTATTTTTTTCCAGAAAGAAAGACCAGCAGCTATATTTTGCCCCCCGGCCAAAGTTATCAGTTCGTTAAATAGTGTACCTGCTCCCGGGGTAAAGATGGTCTCAGAAGTGCCTCCGACAAATATTTTAGGGTGGGTAGAAATAGGAATTTTTGAAACTTTGGATTTAATTATATTAACCCTTTGGGTCAGATTGTCTACCAACAAAGAACCTTTATCAGGTATTCCGCAGACATTTGCTATCATTTCCACACTCTTGTAAGTATCTTCAAGGGTCAAAGGTTCAAGAACTATGGCATTTAGCCCCAGTTCTCGCAAGCGTGGGATTTCTTTCAATTGGAATCCGGCATAAGCTAAAATAAGATCCGGATTTAAAGAAATAATTTTTTCAAAATTCAAGGGAGATATTTCTCCGATTTTTTCAATATTTTTAGTCTCTTCCGGGAAATTGCAATAGTTTGTTATTCCTACAATTTTTTCCTGAAGTCCTAAGTCAAATAATATTTCGGTATTACTGGGCGCAGTTGAAATAATACGCTGAGGTTCTTGGGGGATGATAACTGCTGTTTCGGTGTCATCAATTACAGTTAAAGGATAATTAACTGTAATTGATGACACCGTTAATAAAAAAAGATTTAAT
>JAUVOA010000023.1 GCA_030599445.1 Atribacterota bacterium
ACTATCATACCCAAGGTAAATAATAATCTCTTTTTTAAATCAGGTATTTTAAATAAATTACGAAAAGTTTCTAACAATTATATCACCTCTATCTTCCCACCAACTGATTCAATTTCGATTATCGCCTTCTGGCTAAATTTATTTGCTTTTATGGTTAATTTCTTAGTTAAGCCACCTTTGGCTAATATTTTTACTCCATACCCTATTTTTTTTACAATTCCTTTATCAATTAATTCTTTCAGGGTAACTATATCACCATCTTCAAATATATTTAATCTTCCTATATTTACGATACTATAATCTTTTTTAAATATATTGGTAAAACCCCTTTTAGGTACTCTTCTATACAGAGGCATCTGACCACCTTCGAAACCTGGCCTGACTCCACCACCAGAACGAGAATTTTGCCCGTTTGAGCCTCGACAGGATGTAGAACCATGCCCCGAACCACCACCTCTGCCTACTCTCTTGCGCTTTTTAACTGATTTAGGTGCCGGGCATAAATTATTTAATTTCATTGCTTGTTACCTCCCTTGGTTGTAAGCGTTGGCTATACATTTCCACAACACTTTTCCCTCTTAATTTTGCTACCTCTTTTGCATTCTTTAAATTTACAAGAGCATCCATAGTAGCTTTGGCAATATTTAAATTATTGCTACTTCCTAAGGATTTAGTTAAAATATTTTGATATCCTGCTGCTTCTAATATTGTTCGAACAGAACCACCAGCAATAACTCCGGTTCCAGGAGAGGCTGGTTTCATAAAGACCTCAGCAGCTCCATATTGTCCTATAATCGTATAAGGGATAGTTCCTTTTTTTATTCTTACCTTTATTAAGTTCTTTTTTGCTTTCGCTGCCCCTTTTTTAATTGCTTCAGAAACGTCTTTAGCTTTTCCATAGCCTGTGCCTACTATCCCTTCACCATTTCCTACTACAACCATAGCGGAAAAACCAAATCTCCTTCCACCTTTTACAACTTTACTTACCCTATTCACAAAAACAACCGTTTCGTTTAATTCCAAACCTTCAGGGTCTATTTTTAACACTTGTCCACCTCCTCTCCCATTTTTTTCTTAATATATATCTTGGTTCTGAATTTTTTTCGCTAAATTTCTCTTATTTTTGAATTTATATTAAAAATATTTTTTCAAATAATTTGCTAAACTAAAAAACTATCTTTCCCTTTCTAGTATTCTCAGCCACAGCTTTTACTCTGCCGTGATAAAGGTAACCTCCTCGGTCGAATACTACTTTTTTTATGCCTTTTTCCTCCAACTTTTTAACCAACAAACTCCCAAGCATTTCAGCAGCCTTTACATTTCCCTGATATTTTCCTTTTCCCTTAATTTCTGGGTCGAGTGTAGATAGAGAAACTAAAGTTATTCCTTTGTTATCATCAATTACCTGGGCATATATATGCTTTAGGCTCCTAAAAATACATAGGCGTGGTCTTTCGCTTCTACCGGATATATTTTTACGTACTCTTTTATGTCTTTTTATCCTAGCCAATCTTCTATCTATTTCAGTCAATATTAGCACTCCTTTCCTATAAAATAGCCGTTAGTGAATAGTCGTCAGCTTCAAACACAAAATGCAAGATGCGCAATTAGAGTTCTTGAACACAACTATTTCATCCACAATAGATTTACCCTTTTAAGTAAGTATCAAAAAAGGTCTTACGAAAAAAGAAAATTCCTATGCAATTAAAATATCTAATGTGTTACTTTGATTACTTTGCGCCAGTTTTACCCACTTTTCTTCTTACTACTTCATCGATATATCTTATTCCCTTCCCTTTGTAGGGTTCTGGTTTCCGTAATGATCTTATTTTAGCTGCGGTTTCACCTACTAACTGTTTATCAATGCCTTTTATTTTAATTATTTTCTGTTTTTCCACTTCGAATTTAATTCCTTTAGGCGTATCAACCTCGATGGGGTGAGAATAACCTATCTGAATGACCATTTTTCCACCTTCAAGGGCGGCTCGATAACCTACTCCCTGTATTTCCAAAATTTTTTCAAAACCAGAAGATACTCCTTCTACCATATTATTTATTAAGGTTCGGCTTAGTCCATGCAAAGATCGATGAAATTTATTTTCAGAAGGTCTGGAAACAAAAATCTTATCTTCTTCTATCTTTACCTGCATATCTGGATGAAAACTTCTCTCTAAAATACCTCTTTCTCCGGATATTTTTATATTATTATTATTTAGTTCTACTTTAACTCCTTTAGGAATAGTTATAGGCATCTTCCCTATCCTGGACATATGAAACCTCCTCCTTTTCGTATTTCGTATTTCGTATATCGTATATCGACTCTGCTCCACTCCCTGCAAATATCATTAAGAAGAGCGTAATAAGCCTACCCCTGAGAAAGTAGGAGAAGCAATCTTCTAGATTCTGATTCTTAAACTTTTTCATTACAATATACGATATACTAGTATGCTATGTTTAATTTATAAAACACGAGATACAAAGTTAATCTTTTTATCTTCTAAATCCTTACTCCTAAACTTCTGGATTCTAAATTTCTTAGTATATACTATATACTATATAATAATTTATATTTACCAAATATAACAAATTACTTCTCCGCCAAGATGGCGCTGAAGGGCTTCTTTACCAGTCATAATACCCCTAGAAGTAGAAATTATAGCAATCCCAAGACCACCTAATACTACTGGTATCTCATCTTTTTTTACATAGACTCTCAATCCAGGTTTACTAATTCTTTTAAGATTATTAATAGTCTTTTCTTTATTAATATATTTTAAATAGATGGTCAATTGACCTTGCTTATTATCCTCTTTGTATTTATAGTCTCTAATAAAACCTTCGTCTTTTAATATACGAGTAATTTCTAACTTTAACTTTGATGATGGTATAATTAAAGAATCATGCCGCACCTTATTGGCATTTCTAATTCTAGTTAACATATCAGCAACAGGATCCGATACAACACTCATATATAATGTCCTCCTCTCTTTTAACTCCAACTCATTGTAGATTTCGTTAAATATGTCTTCTACCAGCTTGATTTAGTTACCCCTGGTAACTCTCCATTGTGCGCCATTGTTCTAAAACATATTCTACATATACCAAATTTTCTCATATAACCTCGTGGTCTTCCGCAAATATTGCAACGAAAATATTTCCGTACTTTATATTTTGGTTCTTTTTTAGCCTTTACCATTAGGGCTGTTTTGGCCACACTATTTCCTCCTTCTTAATACATAATATGACTTACTCGTAACTCGTAACTCGTAACTCGTATCTCGTATCTCAAATTATAGCGGGTACTCTTGTTTTTATATGATTGCTTATATTATTTATTCTGTAAAGGGCGTACGCAATACGCTCCTACTTTTTTCTCTCTTTTATTTTTTTGCAATATATACTCGAAATTATCTTGTCTTCTGGCTTCTTTCTTCTATTTTCTTAACTAGCTAACCAGGTAACTAACTAACCAGCTAACCAATTATATATGAGATACGCGATACGAAACATAAACTATTTTTTAAAAGGAGCACCCATTAATTCTAAAAGGGCTTTCCCTTCTTCATCATTTAAGGCACTTGTTACAATAGTAATATTCATTCCCAGGATATTGGTTACTTGATCAAAGTCTATCTCGGGAAAAATTAACTGTTCTTTTACACCTACAGTATAATTCCCTCTCCCGTCAAAAGAATCTGAAGGAATACCTCTAAAATCCCGAATTCTAGCGATAGCAATATTAATAAATTTATCTAAAAATTCATACATTCTATCATTCCGTAAGGTAACTTTGCAGCCTACTGGCATATCTTTTCTAACTCCAAAGTTAGATATAGATCTCTTTGCGCGAGTAATGATGGGCTTCTGTCCACTAATAACAGCTAATTCCTTTACTGCTTCATCCATAATTTTTGAATCTTTTATAGCACTCCCCAATCCAATATTAATTATTGTTTTCTGCAATCTGGGAACAGCCATTACGCTTTTATATTTAAATTTTTTTATCATCTCTGGTACAACTTGTTTAAAATATTTATCTTTTAATCGGGGCATAATTCAACCTCCTAAACCTTATCTATTATTTCTCCGCATTTTTTACACACTCTTACTCTCTTGCCCTCTTTAATTTTCTCTCTTCTTATGGTGGTAGGTTTATTACATTTGTTGCAAATTAATCTAATGTTAGAAGCATGCAATGCACCTTCCTGCCTAATTATTCCGCCTTGGGGAGACTTTTGGGTGGGTTTAGAGTGTTTCTTTAAAAAATTGACACCTTCAACTATTACTTCCGTTTTCTTGGGGAAAATACTAACAATTTTCCCTTTTTTACCTTTATCTTCTCCGATGATAACTAAGACTTTATCACCTTTTTTAAAACCAATTTTACTGTTAACCAAATCACTATCCCTCCCTTCTTATACTACCTCAGACGCTAGTGAAATTATCTTCATAAAATTTTTATTTCTCAATTCCCGAGCAACTGGTCCAAATATTCTGGTCCCAACCGGCTCATTTTGATTGTTAATAATAACTGCTGCATTATCGTCAAATCTAATATAAGAACCATCTGATCGACCAAGTTCTTTTCTGGTTCTTACAACAACCGCCTTAATAACTTCACCTTTTTTACAGGTTCCTCCCACTGCTGCTACCTTAACTGAGGCGACAATAATGTCTCCTATCCTGGCGTATCTCCTGCGGGAACCGCCTAAAACTTTTATACATTGTATTTCTTTAGCACCTGAATTATCCGCAACGAATAAACGTGTTTGCATCTGTATCATCTTGGCTACCTTCTCTCCTTAATCATAATTAGTATATAGTTGTTAGTGAATAGTAATTCGTATTGTGTATCGAGTATCGCGTGAAATTCAAAACTTATCTTAAAACTACTTGGCTATCCAGAATTCAGGAGCCAGAGGTCTGATTTCTGATTCCTATTTTTTTTACGAGATACGAAATACGAAATAGTTTTGTGCTTTTCATTTTTCATTTTATTACTAAATACTATTCACTATTTCATCAGTCGCTAGTAAGAAATTCATCTCTCTTGTTTATTGTTTAGTTAGTATTACTTGAAATAACCAACTTACAGTATTGTCTGAATTATCTTATTTCGTTTTTTCTAATATTTCCGTAACTCGCCATCTTTTTCTTTTACTTAAAGGTCGAGTTTCAGCAATTTTTACTTTATCGCCGATATTACAGATATCTTTTTCATCATGTGCCATAAATTTAGTTGATTTTTTTATCCTTTTTTTGTAAAGAGGATGTGACACCAGGTATTCAACTTTTACAACTACACTTTTTTCCATACTATCACTTACAACTTTTCCAATTTTTGTTTTAATTTTTTTCCCGGACAGCATTTAACCCTCCTTTTTATCTCAATTTAATTTATTTTTTTCTAATTCAATTTCTCTTAAAATTGTTTTTGCTCTGGCAATATTATGCTTTACTTCTTTTATTCTCATAGAATTACCTAATTGTCCTGTAACAGCTTGAAATCTCAAACTAAATAATTCGTCTTTAAAATCAGTCAGTTTCTTTTGTAATTCTTCTATTGACAAATCTCTTAATTCACTTGCTTTCATTTATCCCACCACCTGTTCGTCTCTGGAAAGAAAACGAGTTTTTATGGGTAACTTATGGGCGGCTAACCGCATCGCTTCTTTAGCTAAATTTAGTTCAACTCCGCCTAATTCAAATAATACCTTTCCAGGTTTTACTACTGCAACCCAATGGTCGGGGGCTCCTTTTCCTTTACCCATCCTGGTTTCTGCTGGTTTTTTAGTCGCTGATTTATCAGGAAACATTCTTACCCAAACTTTCCCACCCCTCTTTATAGCATGAGTAATGGCAACCCGTGCCGCTTCTATCTGGGCACTAGTTATCCAATGAGGCTCTAATGCCTGCAAACCAAAATCGCCAAAAGCAATAAAATTTCCTTTTTGGGCACATCCTTTCATAGTTCCTCTATGTGTTTTTCGGTATTTTGTTCTAGTTGGTTGTAACATCTTTCCGTGCTCCTTCTCTACTTGATTCTTCTTCCTTCTTGTCAGTTAAAACCTTGTTTGCTTCTTTTTGGTTGGATACCTCTTTGTTTTTTGTAGGAAGTACTTCTCCTCGGAAAATCCACACCTTCACACCAATTTTACCATAAGTTGTATTGGCTTCAGCAAGACCATAATCTATGTCCGCTCGCAAAGTATGGAGAGGTAACCTACCTTCTAAATGCCATTCTGTTCTTGCTATTTCAGCCCCACCTATTCTACCTGAACAAGATACTTTTATTCCTTCAGCGCCCATTCTCATAGATCGGCTAGCTGCTTGTCTCATTGATCTTTTGGTAGAGCCTCTTCTTTCCAGTTGTTCAGCAATACTCTCAGCGACTAACTTAGCATCTAATTCAGGTTTTTTTACTTCAATAATTTTTATCTGTAAATCACCTTTTACAAATTTAGACAATTCTTCTTTTAATTTAGCAACTTCCGCCCCTTTTCGGCCTATTACAATACCCGGTCTTGCGCAATTAATAGTTAACCTCACTCGATCAGCTATACGTTCAATTTCGACACAAGAAATTCCAGCATGTTTTAAACGATTTTTAATATATTTATTTATTTTGTAATCCTGATATACATTTTCTGCATAACTCTTTTTTGCAAACCACTTAACATCCCAATCTTTTATAATTCCAATTCTTAATCCTTTTGGATGTACTTTCTGTCCCAATTACTTCCCCTCCCCTTTATGATCAACTATAATGGTAATGTGGCTAGTTCTTTTTCTTATTTTGCTTGCTCTGCCCATAGCCCGAGGTCTAAACCTCTTCACTGTAGGTCCCTCATCAGCATAGGCTTCGGATATGTATAAATCTTCTACATTTATATCATTATTATTTTGTGCATTATAAATCGCAGAGTTTAAAACATTATATACCATTTTAGCTGAACGGTTAGGAAGAAACTTCATGGTTAAGAGAGCTTCACCAGCATTCTTGCCGCGAATAATATCTAAAACCTGTCTTCCCTTGCGAGCAGATATAGGTAAATATTTACCTACTGCCTTTATACTCATTGCTTTCCTCCTAATTTAATTTATTTGCTTTTCTGCAGTAATAAAAATCAATTGTTTGGTTATCTTTATAAATTTAAATAAAATTTTTTAACTTACTTATATAAGTAATCAAAAGATCTTTTCTTAAAATTTTACTACCTAATATTATTTACTACTTTAACGAGGTTGATCTTTCAGAATGAGCACTATGCCCCTTAAAAATTCTAGTAGGAGAAAATTCTCCTAATTTATGGCCTACCATGTTTTCGGTAATATATACTGGTATATGTCTTTTACCGTTATGTACGGCAATGGTATGTCCAACCATTACAGGAAAAATCGTTGAACTTCTAGACCAAGTCTTAATTATAGTTTTCTTTCTCTTCTGATTTAGTTCTCTAATTTTACTTAATAATTTTTCATCAATATAAGGTCCCTTTTTAAAAGATCTAGACATCTAAAACAACTGCCTCCCTTATTTACTATTTTTTCGTCCTTCTTTTAACAATATATTTATCTGAAAGTTTATTCTTTTTTCTGGTCCTATACCCCTTTGCCGGTATACCAGTTGGAGAAACCGGGTGTCTTCCTCCAGCACTCTTTCCTTCTCCTCCGCCCATGGGATGATCAACAGGATTCATGACTACCCCTCTAACCGTTGGTCTTATCCCTAGCCATCTACTTTTGCCTGCTTTACCATGAGATAAATTTTCATGAGTTAGGTTACCAATTTGCCCGATACTGGCTTTACACTCTAAATGTATTAATCTTACTTCCCCGGAAGGTAATTTAACATGAGCATATTTTCCTTCTTTGGCCATAAGTTGAGCTACTGCTCCGGCTGAACGAACTAATTTGCCGCCTTGTCCTGGTCTTAATTCAATATTATGAATTAATGTACCAGTAGGGATATCTTTTAATGATTTCGTATTTCCTACCTTTATATCCGCATCTCTTCCGGATATAATTACATCTCCCACCTTTAAATTTTCCGGACACAGAATGTATCTCTTTTCTCCATCATAGTATTTGAGTAAAGCAATTCGTGCTGAACGATTAGGATCATATTCAATACTAGAAACCTTTGCCGGAATTCCTTCTTTTTGTTTCCTAAAATCAATTATTCTATACTTTCTCTTACTCCCACCGCCTTGATGCCTAACTGTGAGTCTGCCCTGATTATTTCTTCCGCCTCTTTTTTTAAGACCTACGGTTAAAGATTTTTCTGGCTTATCAGTAGTTATTTCATCAAAGGTCGAAATGGTCATAAATCTTCTCCCGGGAGAAGTAGGTTTAAATTTTTTTATCTCCGCCACTTTAATCTACACCATCCTTAAATATCTTTTTAAGCTCTAAATATTTTCTAATTCTTTAATTTTTTCACCCTTTTTTAGGGTAACTATCGCTTTCTTCCAATGCGACGTCTTTCCAGAGTATTTCCCTAGACTCTTCTTTTTACCTGGCATCTTCATAATATTTACTTTTGCAACTTTAGTTTTAAATTTCTCTTCAATAGATTTTCCAATTTCAGCAGAATTGACTTTCCAATCTACCTTAAATACATATTTATTTTCTTCTTTTAATCTTACGGTTTTCTCTGAAATTATCGGTTCTAATATAATATCTCTATCTGAAGGCATTATATTAACACCTCCTCAATTCGCTTCAAAGCTTTTTTGGTAATTATTATCTTTTTGTGGTTTATAAGATCATAGGTATTTATTTTAGAAACGGGTAAGACCTGTGCTCCTTTAATATTTCTTACGGATAACGCTATAATACTATCTTCTTTTTCCGTTATTATTAATGGCTTTATAAACGCTTGTAAATTTTTTAAAATTTCTACCATCTTACTGGTCTTATTTTCTTCTAATGATAATTTATCTATTATTATAATTTCTTTATTCTCCAACTTATCTAATAGTACCGATTTTAAGGCAGCAACTTTCATTTTTTTAGGCAAAGAAAAGGAATAATCCCTCGGGGCAGGTCCAAATACGATTCCGCCGCCTACCCAAATAGGTGAACTATTAGTTCCTGCTCTAGCCCTTCCAGTTCCCTTTTGTTTCCAGGGTTTAGCTCCTCCGCCTCTTACTTCACTTCTATTCTTTGTAGAAGCAGTCCCTCTTCTTCTGTTTGCTAAATAACGCTTAACCGCTTGATGAACAAGGTATTTATTTACTTTAGTATTAAAAATATCATCTCTTAGGGAAACTTCTCCAATATTTTCTCCTTTAATATTATGAACTGACAAATCAATCATAAACAATCCTCCTTCCCTGGTAAAAATATACTTATGTTACCCAATTTTATTAATTACAATCATTGTTCCTTTAGCACCGGGAACTGAACCTTTCACTAAAATTAAATTTCTTTCGAGGTTAATTTTTACTACCTTCATATTTTTTATGGTAACTCTATCTGTTCCCATATGTCCTGGCAATTTTTGCCCTTTAAAGACTCGCGCTGCATCTGTAGCTCCAATTGAGCCGACTGATCTAAAATATTCCTTCTGTCCATGGGTCTTTGGCCCACCAGAAAAATTATGTCTCTTTATTGCACCAGCAAATCCTTTTCCTTTAGATATTCCTATTATATCTACCTTGTCACCTTCCTGAAAAATATCTACCTTTACCTCTGCACCAGATGAGTATTTGCTGGAATCGTCAACTTTAAATTCTCTGATATACTTTGTTGGTTTTGTTTTATATTTATTTAGATGGTTAGCTATGGGTTTAGAAATTTTTTTCTCTTTTACTTCCTTAAAACTCAATTGAACTGCATTATAGCCATCCTTTTTTAAATTTTTCTTCTGTATTATTTGACAGGGACCGGCTAAAATTACAGTTACCGGAATAGATTCTCCATTTTTAGCAAATATTCTAGTCATTCCTACTTTCTCTCCTAATATTCCTGCTACCATTTTTACATTCACCTCCTGGTCTAATGGTTCGTATCTTGTATCGCGTATCGCGTAAATTAGTTATTTAGTTACTTGGTTAATTAGTTTTTAAATAAGAAAATCGATTTATGGTTATCAGTTTACGGTTTTTGGTTGTCAGTTTATCACTATTTAGCTAAAAACTTAAAACCATTTACATTAGTTAGTTACATAGTTAATTGATTACTTAGTTTGAAATTAATTCAACCAGCTAACCAAGTAACCGACTAACTAGCTAACTAAATGCTAACGACCATTTACTATTCACTAACGACTATTTTAACTTCCTCTGATACAACTTGTCTAAATAAAACACCTTATTAATCAATTTTCAAAATATACGAGAAAATTATCTGGTTTATCTACCTATTTTTTATTCCATAGTTTTGAGCTCAATATCTACGCCTGATGGTAAGTCAAGATGCATTAATGCTTCTATAGTCTTGGTAGAGGGCTCTAAAATATCAATCAATCTCTTGTGAGTTCTCATTTCAAATTCTTCCCTTGATTTTTTATCCACGTGTGGTGAACGTAAGACACAATATTTATTTATTTCTGTTGGCAAAGGAATAGGACCGGAAAATTTTCCACCAATTCTTTTTACAGTATCTATTATCTTTAAGGTAGAATTATCCAATATTCTGTGATCATATGCTTGTAAGCGAATTCTTATTTTTTGCATATACTCTTATTTTACCTCCCTATTACACAATTCGTATCGAGTATCGCGTATTGCGTATCGCGTAAAACTCAAAACTATTTCGGATAATGTAATATTTTTTGTAGGGGGCGGATTATCCGCCCCCTACTCCTTACTTATCAATATTCATTCGCATTTTGTATCTTATAGCGCAATACGCGATACGCAATACGATTTTATTCAACTATTTCACTTACCACTCCGGCACTGATAGTGCGTCCTCCTTCTCGGATAGCAAAGCGGAGCTGTTTTCCATGGCGATAGGAGTGATCAGTTCACCGGTAACAGTTACTCTGTCTCCGGGCATAACCATCTCTACCCCTTCTGGTAAGGTGATGGTACCGGTTACGTCAGTAGTCCTGAAATAGAACTGGGGACGATAACCGCTG
>JAUVOA010000242.1 GCA_030599445.1 Atribacterota bacterium
ATAAAAAGAGAAGATATATTTATTACCAATATGACAAAATGCAGACCTCCGGGAAATCGTAATCCTTCGAAAAGCGAGATAGAAACTTGTTTTTCTTATTTAGAAACCCAGGTTGCTTTAATCAATCCAAAAATTATTGTTACTCTGGGCAATGTTCCCACTCAATTTCTTTTAGAAACTATTCAAGGAATCACTAAAATTCGAGGACAGTGGTTTGATTGGTTAGGAGGGATAAAGATATTTCCTATGTTTCATCCCAGCTATTTATTAAGAAACGAAGCAACTTTCCCGGGCAGCCCTAAAGACCTAACCTGGAAGGATATAATAACTCTTAAAAAAGCTATTGATGATTTAGGAAGTAATTAATCTCATATTATACTTCTAAAGGTTTGAAATGTTTTTTCAAAATACGGATAGCTCTTTCGGGGTCAAGTCTACCGTAAAGCCCACCCACAGTGGAGAGAATATAAGAAGCATCAAGTAATACTTTTTTGTTCGGTCTTAAAATTGTATATTCCTCCGGGTTAAAGAGTGCACCTTTAGCAATCGTCTTTATATTTTCCCAAAGATAATCCTTATTTTCCTTACACTTATGGTAAATTGTTCCGCCCACTAAAACCAAAGTACAATCCTGGGTAAAGAAATTGACTCCTTCCTGTAAGAAATAGACATCAGTTTCTTTTACATGTCCTACATTATTTGCTGTAGCTATGGCCAAAGTTTCCTTAGCAAGAATACTTCTTGCAAAATTTTCTTCTTCTGTTTCAGGCATTATATGAGGATTGTTATGGATCCATTTCAGGTATTTACTTAATTTTAAATGCCACTTTCCATCTTTTTTCTCAAGAAATTGATCAAGATTATCGCTATTTCCTTGAAAATTAGGATATTTTTGATTAAAATCGTCGCTAATTTCCTTTTCTATCTTTCCACTTTTAAATTTCTCTAATTCCATTAAATTTTCTGCATTATAGGCTAATCCATATTTACCTTCTACCCTTCGGTAAGCTAAAGGATAATTAGGAGTTTTTAATATAGTCCGTTTTACTTTTTTCTTGGGATCATCCCAGGGGTAAAGATATAGTGGATTAGAACGCACATTAGAGAAAAAGTCAGTAGTGCAACCACCTATATCCAGGGCTACAATATTTCCCAAACCTTCCTCTTTTCCATAACCCCGAGCCAATATATTAATTCCTAAAAAGGCAGCTCGAGGGGTCGGAATAAATTTAGCACTCATATATTCTTCTACCACATCAAATCCTTTTCCTCGAATAACTACGGTTTGAAATAGTTCTCTAATTGCCTCATTTACTACCTCGATATTAAATTTATTTACTTCGGGCATGATATTTCCTGTGGCTCTAACATCAATATTATGATTATGAAAAATATCTAAAATATCTTCTGTTACATCTTCATTACCTGCATAAATTATCGGTATTCCATATTTGGCATAGGTAGCTAATTTTGCAGATTCAGCTAAATTTTTTGCATTGTGTAAAACTGTTTCTGAATCTCCTCCATCGTTAACTCCCCCACTTAAAAGAATAATTTCCGGGCAATTTTCTAAATATATTTTCCTGGCTTCTTCGGGAGTTAATTTTCCGCTATAACTATTTAGAAGCTTTGCCCCAGCCGTAAGGGCAGCCAGGTCAGCGGCAAAACCACTTTCTCTGGAAGTAGAAGCTATAGTCACCATTTTTAAACCGCCCTTAGCACTACTACAGGGCAATTTTACATCAAATTCATCCATTTTTTCTCGCAGAGGATCCCAATTTCCTGCTTTTTTACACTCAGGTAGACATCCTAACCCATTGGCTAACCCTTCGCGGATATCATTTATGGTAGTTGGAATGTAACGTAAATCAACTTCATCTTTACTGGTATTAAAAATAGCCACTTTGGTATAAGTGCTTCCAAAATCAACAGCCAGAACTTTTTTATTTTCAAAATCAGTAATGCCCAATTCTTCTCTGAAAGCTTGAGTAGAATCTTCTTCGATAACATCTTTTGAATCTGCTAATACTGACCAATCATCTGACTGACTGATATTTTTATCAAAATACCAGGGGAATTTATTCCTTACTGTATCAACTCGCTCAAATTCATCTTTGACTTCTTTTCCACAGAATGTATCAATTCTGCAACACCCATCTACTATTTTAGTTCTACACATACCGGTTAATTCATAACGCTTATCAATTACCGTAACCTGGGGTGCCTGGAATAATCCTACCTGTAAAGCTAAATCCAGATTATCAGCACTAATCATATTACATTCACCGGAAGGATAATTTTTTCCATCGATAAGGTCTAATAACATAGTTTCATAATTCATTTCTTGCTCTTCAGTCTTTTCTCTTTTCGCAGATACTTCTTTCGAAACAGTATACTTAGAGAAATTCTCAGAAGTTACTTTGCCTTCATATCCTCCCATTAAAGCTAAATGAAAAATATTATACATTGCACCTTTTTTTAATTCTTCTTTGCGAGAAGCTACTTTAGGAATATTCCAAATATCGGGAAGAGGTGCCCTATCATATTCTCTAAATGACTGTTTGGTAATATCACAGCTGGCAACAATATCTTCCGGTTTTGCATCATGATGTGCCTCACAATAACTAACTACATGCACAATATCCGGTTCCATAAACATCTGCCAATAGGTAGTCATGGCAAGATGGCTTTTAGCTTCATCCAAATTCGGTGGAAAACTGGTCAATCCTCCCCTGGTCTCTTTGATGATATTGTAATCAAAATGTCTGGTCAAAGGTTCGATTATCTCAAAGGCAGCTTTCATTTTTGCTAAATCGTTTAAAGGATCTATTTCCGGCGGTAAGTCAAACATTAATTGCATAACGTAATTTTTTAGACCCATCTTTAAAGCAACTATTCCGCATAGAATATGGTCAGTTACATACATATCATCTGAACATCTGCGCAGTTGCCATTGATGAGGATCATTTATTTCCAAAGGTTTATCAATTGATGCCCACCAGCGCATAGTATTGAAATGTTCATTTATCCCATCTAAAATGGAAAGAGGCCCTCTGCCATCTAAACGGTTGTAGAAAAAGATTGGAACTGCGGGAAATGGCATATGTAAGGTATCTTCAAAAATTTTTGCTGCTTCGACTAATTCATCTGTTCCGGAATAAATTCTGGTCATAGGCCAATTACCACATTTAGTAGCGTTTTTTAGTGTTCTCAAATCCTCTCTACTTCGAATAGGAGCTCCACCCTCCCCATTGCGATATTTTTTAGGGTCTTCTTCTCCGCGGTCAAATTTTGGTAAGAAAGCTTGAGCAACCTGGTCAGGCGCTAAAGATATAATTTCCAAACATCCAGCCTCA
>JAUVOA010000140.1 GCA_030599445.1 Atribacterota bacterium
ATTTCTAATAAAGATAATATTCCTGATTATTTAAGAGTTTCTGGAGGCGGAGCTGAAAATAATTATTTAAACCAAATAAAAGCTGATATTCTGGGGAAAGAAGTTATTAAATTAATGGTTTATGAAAGTGGATTATTAGGCGCAGCAATCTTAGCAATGATGGGGTTAAAAATCTATAGCTTTAACGAAGCTGTAAAAAAAATGGTACATATAGATAGAATATTCCAACCTAATATGGAAAAACACCATCATTGTTATTCGCGTTTGTTTCTTATTTATAAAAAACTGTATCAAAATAACATAGAGTTATTTAAAGAACTGGGGAAAATTTAAGGATTTCTTTAAATTAAAACTTGGGAGGTAAATGTTGAAAGCAGCGGTTTTATACGGAAAAAAGAATATAAAGATCGAAGAAGTAGATTTACCTGCAAATCAGGATAATATTATGATAAAAATTGCTGCCTGTGGAATTTGTATATCCGATGTTAAGGCATATCAGGAAGGACAAAGCCATTATTTTAAACCCCCCATAATATTAGGTCATGAGTATGTGGGTAGTATAGTAAAAATTTCTAAGAAAAATGAAGATTTTAAAAAAGGAGATAGAGTAGCAGTAATTCACGCGGTTAATTGTGGATATTGCAGCTATTGTCAAAAGGGATTATTCGAATTGTGTGAAAATAAACAAAGAGCCTCAAATGGAGGTTTTGCTGAATATGTTTCCATAAATGAAAAATTTGCAAAAATTGCTTTACTTAAAATCCCTGATAAATTATCAACTAATGAAGCTACATTTTTAGAGCCCATTGCCTGCTGTATCGAAGCTCTGGAAAAATGCAAGATTAAGCTGGGAGATACAATTGTAATTATCGGTGCAGGCGTAATGGGTCTATTATTACTACAACTAAGTTTATTAAAAGGAGCTTCAAAAGTCATAGTTAGTGAAATTAATGAATATAGAAGAAATATTGCGAAAAGCCTCGGCGCTACGGTAGTCAACCCGGAGGAAATAGATTTAAAAAAATTTATCACGAAAGAAACCTGTTCTGAAGGTGTTGACGTTGCTATAACTACTGTCTTTAAAGAATATATCATAAAAGAGTGTTTTTTATTTACCAGAAAACAAGGCACAGTGTTTATTTTTGGAAGCGCTATCAAAAATCCAGATTTATTAATTAATTCTGATAAAATACATTATGATCAAATTAATATTATGGGAAGCTCCGCCTATAAGCCTTTTCACTTTAGTATTGCTTTAAAGCTATTAAAGGAAAACCGTTTATCAGTAACTCCTTTAATAACTTCGGTTGAACCACTTAAAAATATTAAAAAAGCTCTTGATAATTATATTAAACCAGAAAATTTAAAAATAATTATTAGAATGTGAGTAAAAAATGAATTCGAAATTTAAGGTATTAATAACCGACCCCTATCATCAGAATTTTCATATAGAAAAAGAAATCCTTGCAGAAATCAATGCAGTAGTAAAGGTCGGCCACTGTAAGACTGAGGAAGATGTAATTAGACTTGGATCAGAAATGGATGGCTTGCTGGTGTCCTATGTGTCTATTGGAAAAAAAGTAATAGAAAATCTACACAAGTGCAAAGTAATAGTAAAATACTCAGTTGGACTAGATAATATTAATTTAGAAGCAGCAACTCAAAAGAAAATATACGTGGCAAATGTACCTCGATATTGTGTAGAAGAAGTCTCTACTCATACTGTTGCTTTATTATTAAATTTAATAAGAAAAATCTCTAAATATGACCAGTCGGTAAAAAAAGGATCCTGGGACCCTCTGGTAGGAGATCCAATTTTTAGAATTGAAAACAAGGTTTTCGGAATTATAGGTTTTGGTAATATCGGAAAAACTGTAGCAGAAAAATTTCATCCTTTTAAACTTTCAATAATTGTTTATGACCCTTTGGTAAATGGCAAAATAATATCTAAATATGGTGCTAAAAAAGTAAAATTAGAAACTCTTTTGCGTCAATCAGATTATATCTCTCTGCATTGTCCTTTAAATAAATACACCAAACATTTAATTGACTTCAAGGAAATAGAAATAATGAAAAAGGGAGTTTTTATAATTAATACCAGTCGAGGAGAAATTATCAATCAGAAGGCATTATATAAAGCTATAAAGGATGAAAAAATTGCCGGTGCGGCATTAGACGTGTTAGAAAAAGATCCACCATCCTTAACTGATATAATGAATACCGACAAGATAATATATACCCCGCATGTAGCCTGGAATTCAGTTGAAGCAGAAGTAGAATTAAGAAAATTAGCCGCCCAAGAGGTGAAAAGAGTTTTAGAAGGAGAAAGACCCTTAAACTTAGTTAATAGGGAAGTGTTAGGTGACAGGGGGCGATAAAATTAAAAGTACATCGCTTTTATAAATTCTTCTTGAAAATCAGCTCTTGAAGATAGTTCTATATACTTAATATCTTTAGATATCCTTTCACATATTTTTCTCGTTTTTTCAGAGAGTAAAATTATCTCTGCCCCTCTTCCAGCCGCATTACCGGCTGATTCTATTTTTTCTAAAGGCAAATAAGGGATTAACCCTATTCTTATTGCGCTTTTCTTATCAATATAATTACCAAATGCTCCAGCCAATAGTATTTTTTGAATATCTTCCGGGGAAATATTTACCTCTTTTAAAAGTATTTTTATACCGGCATATATTGCGGCTTTAGCTAATTGAACTTCTCTAATATCTTTCTGAGTAAGAAAAAAAGGATTCCCGCTTTCTGTTTCCTTACTTTTTATTAAAAGAAATTTATTACCTTTTGGTCCTTTAATAATTCTTTTTCTAATTTCTTCACTCAATTCGGGTTTACATTCTTCTCTATCTACCAGCTTGCCACTTTTATTTATTAGTCCTAACTTAAGTAATTCAGCAATCAAATCAATTAATCCCGAACCACATATACCTCTAACTTTACCATCTTTTATTACCCTATAATCAATAGATTTATTATCTATTTTAACTTTATCTATAGCGCCTTCCGTTGCTCTCATTCCTGAACTAATACGAGCTCCCTCAAATGCTGGTCCAGCTGCTGTAGAACAAGTCCACATTTTTCTCTTTGAGCCTAAAACTATCTCTCCATTAGTCCCCAAATCAATATAAAGAGATATTTTTTCATTTTTCCACATGCAAATTGCTAAAATTCCCGCTACAATATCTGCTCCTACAAAGGCTGAAATATTAGGAAGCATAAAAACATTTACTGTGGGTTCAAGTGCCAATCTTGGAATATCTTTTGCTTTTAAATTAAGGCTCTCTTTTATTACAGGAATATAAGGGGAAGGTGCAATGTAAGAAGGATTAAACCCTAACAATAAATGATGCATACAGGTATTACCAGCAATTGTTATTTTGTATATGTTGTTTATATTAACTCCTGCTTGGGGGACAATTTCTTTAATTATTTCATTTAAAATATTTACTATCTCTCTTTGTAATATTTCTAAGTTCTCTTTTCGTTTTTGGGTAAATCCAATTCGTGAAATAACATCATCTCCATGAATATTTTGAAGATTAGTCTTGGCAATAGCAGAAAGCTCCTCACCAGTATTTAAATCAACTAAATATCCTGCTACTGTAGTTGTCCCGATATCAAAAGCAATACCATAACTGCTTTTAGTAGTATCGCCTTTTTCTATATCTATAATTTCATTATTATATAAAGTAACTGTTATTTTAAAATTAGCTCTTCTGATTAAAATAGGAATCTTTTTTAATATTTCTACAGATATTTTTAAATTAGAAATATTTTCTATCTTTTTTAGAGACAATCCATTTTTAATTCTTCCCCAATCTGACCTCTGGTCATCCAAAGAAGGTTTTTTCAAATCTAAAAATACTTTCTTTAAATTAGTGCCAAGAGAAAAATTATTTTTAATGCGATTAATATCCCCTTTTAAATTAGAAGAGAATACCCTTTTAAAATCCAACCTAATCTCCGAAGGGATCTCTATTACAGTATCCTCAAAAATTTTAGTTTGACAGGCTAATCTAAAACCCTTTTTTATTTCTTCTCCTGATAAAAGTTCTTCTTCTATTGGGGTGGCGGTAGCAATTCCTTTATTAATTAATATTTTACACTTACCGCAAATCCCTTTTCCTCCGCAAGGAGCATTAATATTTATCTCTACACTTTCCAATGCTTCCAGTATAGTAGTTCCTTTATTTACTTTAATATTTTTTTTATCGGGTAAGAAAGTTATTTTTATCATCTTTTAGTAAAATAATCCTTTCTCTCTTTTTTAAAATTAGAATACCTTATTTTTCAAAAGTTAATCTTCCTTCCCTAAAGGCTTGAATGTAACCAACACAAAAATTATCTTCTCCTAAAAGTGTTTTAGCAGTCTTAACGATAGCCATCATTCTCTTATCTGTAGAATCAATAATTGCTGCATCCATGCCACAGCCCATAGTTAAAATCATAAAGACTTGATTAATTAGCTTTCTCTCCGGAAGACCAAAAGATATATTACTTAAACCCGTTACTATTTTAACTTCGGGATGGGCTTCCTTAACGCTTCTTATAGTTTCCATCGTTATTAAGCCATTTTTATCATTAGTTCCGATAGGCACCACTAACGGATCAATAAATATATCTTTTAAAGGAACTCCGACATCAGTTAATATTTTTATTAATTTTTCGGCAATCTCAACCCGGGTTTTGGAATTATCAGGAATGCCTCGTTCATCCATAACAAGCGCTACTACTGCACATTTATATTTTATGATAGTAGATAATAATCTATCAATCTTTTCTTTCTCACCAGTTATTGAATTAATTAAAGCTTTGCCTTTATCCCAATTATGAACTTC
>JAUVOA010000229.1 GCA_030599445.1 Atribacterota bacterium
AGGGACAAATGTACTAGCTCAATAATTCGATAACTTTTTCTAACTTTTCGTAAGGGATTAGATATTTCATTTTGTGTCTCATTAAATGTTTATATCCAAAGAAAAGATCCCTAATTATAAATAATATAAAAATATAATTTGTAACAATTAAGATTTTACCAAATAGTATTAAATACTCATTGCTTCTTCTAGCTTTTGATACACCTTTTCAGCTTCTTCATTCATACAAAAAGTTCTATAATCGTTCTGTCTGGGGAGCCAAGAAAGTCAAAAGGCAGAACTTCTCTATCAAATGGTTCTGCCTTTTTATTATTTTTTAATTCTCAGCAGATACTAATTATTTCTTCTAACTTATGATATACATTTTCAGTCTCAACACTTGTACAAAAGTTGCGAAAATCGTTCTGTCTGGGGAGCCTGACAATTTCAAGCCCTTTGGCATTTGCTGAAGGGCTTTTTTATTTTTAAAAAAGAAGGATTTTTAAAAATTATGTAGTATAATAAATATATAGAGTTTTCGAAAGTAAATTTTATCAATAATAAAAAAAATAAAATATAAAAACTTTTATTTCTATTTAAAATTTGGCCATTGTTTTTGAAATGTAAACATTGAATATACATTGCAACTATTGTATTTAATAAGCTCCAGGAAAAGTCTTTGTTAACTCCCAATTTAAACTTACAAATATTCCCAAAGCCCAATCCACAAATCTTACAAAAATCACCTTTAAAAAGTATCAAGTCCAATAAGAAATATGAAATAAATGGAGAGAAAATTATTAACTTTATCGTTTCATATATTATTTTCAAAAAAAAGTAATTATCGATTCTAATATTTTATTCCACGCGAAGGCAAGGGAAGGTCTTTTTTAGAAAAGGATGTAGCTTGTATATCAAAATTTAGGAATCTAAGAAGAAATTGCCTTAAATCCTTAAGATGATGGCTTTGTGTGCAAAGTAAATAATATTAAAAATATTAATTAATAGAAGGATTTAATTATGAAGAATATTAAATTTTTATTATTTATTATGTCTTTACTATTTTTTCTAAATGTAATTTTCTCTAATTGTTCCTTCGCTACAATTTATATTATTAAAGACCAAGAAGGAAAAAACATCTGTATAACCAATCAAGAAAAACTAATTTCTAAATATGAAAAGCTCGGATATGTAATTTGGATTCTTGAAGCCGGTGAGTTATTTCAAAAATCACTTGAACCTGATTCTATTCTTAAAGAACCTCAATTACAATTAAAACCTGAATCAATAGATTCTAGACCTCAAACTAAAGGAGTACTTCCACTAACAACAGAGCCGATGCCAGCGCTTGAGACAAATATTGATAGGGAAAAAATGATAGAAACCTTTAAGACAAATGCTTTAATAGAGTGGAGTAATAATTTCGAGATGATAAATTATGAGGTTAAGATGCAGACCGAGGCCTATGACTGGGTTATTAAACAGACTGAATACCCAGATATTATAGAAAGAGCAAGACAAGAGTGGGTAAACGATTATGTCATGGTGAAGTACGAATATGAAATAGAATCAGAAGCATATAATTGGTTTAATCAACAGAAAGCATACCTAGAAATTCTGAAGAAGGCAGAACAAGAGTGGGGCGTTGATTATGTGATGGTGAAATATGAATACGAACAACAAGTAAGCGCTTACGACTGGTTAGAAAGAAATAAAGATAAAAATCCAGAAGCGTTTAAGCGTGCAAGGAAAAAATGGGGTAACGATTATGTTATGGTGAAATATGAATATGAGAAAGAAATTTAATCTTTCTAGATTTTGATTCTTTAAAATGAAAATATAAGGTCTAACTAACATGGACAATATTTTTTATATAATAAAACTATAGATAGTTTTAAAGTGATTTTAACTAAACAAGAATTTTTATATTAAAGAATTGCTAGAAATTGAAATAAATTTATTATACAAGTAATTAAATAGAGGTATAAAACTACGAAAATGAAATGTCCATTATGTGATTTTGAAAATGAAGAAGGAAGTAAATTTTGTAAGAAATGTAATGAGCCTCTTTCTAAACAGGGTCATTCTGAGGGAAATCCTTACATCAAAAAAAGGGGGATGAAGACCAGCCTTTTGAACTTATCTCAGACGAAAAAGAAGAGAAAAAATCTTCTTTAAGGAAAGGTTTTTTAGTGCTTCTTATTCTCGCTATTATAGTAGGGTTTTTATATTTAATCCTTCTCCTAATCCAAAAGACACAACCTATTTGTTTGAATGCAGCAGCGAGGTTTACAGAAACGCAGTTTATAATTGAAAACCATGATAATTTTGATTGGTTAAACGTCAAAATGGAACTAAATGGAAGCTTTTTAAGTAGCGGATTTATTCTTGAAACCGATAGAATGGAAGCAGGCGGAACATATACCGTAGGAGCTTTACAGTTTGCAAAAAAAGATGGAACAAGGTTTAATCCCTTTACTTATAAACCTCAAAAAATTGATATTGATTGCGATACTCCGAAAGGAGAAAATGCTTTTTGGAATGGTAGTTGGGAATAATTTTTTAAATTAAATCAATTTATATATCATGAAAGCTAGAAAAAGAAACGCTAAAAAGGTACTTAGATTTTAAATTTAGGGCATAGATCAACGAAAGTAACAAGGCGGTATATAGGAATTAACCAGGAAGAAGTTAATAAAATGGAAGAGGAAATCAATATTTAATTTAAGGAGGTTTAAGCATGGATAACAGTAAATCAAATCAAGAATTTAAAAGTGGAGATACAGTGCAACTTAAATCAGGCGGTCCTATTATGACGATTGACAGTTATGATAGTAAAAGATACTTTAGATGCAAGTGGTTTGCGGGGTAATATGACAAAATTTATCATGCCTATTTTAAACCCGGCGCCTTGCAATTATTCGTGAAGTCCCATAAAAAAGGGACAGTTAAAGGCAATTTTTGATAAGCATTTAGAAGAACATAAAATTAAGAAAGGAGGAAATAAAATGAGCGATGCAATTAAAAAAAGAATGGAGGAACTTAAGGAAAAGGAAAAATTGACTGATTTTCAACACACACACCTATTATGCTTAAATACCATAATGGATAGTTTAGTCAGTATAGCTGAAAGCCTTAAGAATATTGACCAAAGAAGAAAATTAGATGATGATAAATGGAGGCATACAGTATAAGTATTGCAAACAATACAAACATTACAAGTATATATTAGGGGGCATTAATGAAAATAATAGCCGTAACAAACCAAAAAGGTGGCACCGGGAAAACTACAACAGCGGTCAATTTAGGTCATGCCTTATCTCTTAAGGATTATAATGCAAGTTAATTAAAAAAATATACTTAAAGAGTAACTCATATATTAATTCCTAACAGATGCTCATTACTTCTACTAGCTTATGATACACTTTTTCG
>JAUVOA010000126.1 GCA_030599445.1 Atribacterota bacterium
CAGGGGTGGTCCGCCCCTTCTACGAAGCAGGATGCCTTCCCTCTTACAACTGGACTACCGGCTATTTCAAAGAAGGAGAAAATCTGACTGCCGAAACCTTAAACAAAACTATATTAAAAAGCACTAAAGGCTGTTATGCCTGTCCCATCCGCTGCAAGCGAGTAGTAGAAGTAGATGAACCAAATCTTAAAGTTGATCCCGCTTATGGAGGTCCAGAGTATGAGACTATAACCTCTTTAGGTTCTATCTGTGGCATCTCTGACCTAAAGTATATAGCCAAAGCCAATGAACTTTGCAATAAATACACCATGGACACCATCTCTACCGGTATGGTAATTGCCTTCGCTATGCAATGTTACGAAAAAGGACTACTCACAAAAAAAGATACCGGAGGGATAGAGCTTACTTTTGGTAACAAAGAAGCAGTGCTTAAGATGATAGAAAAGATTGCTTATCGAGAAGGACTGGGAGACCTCTTATCTCAGGGTTCTTACCTTGCTGCTCAAAAAATTGGCAAAGGTGCAGAAAAATTTATTCACCAGGTAAAAGGCCAAGAAATTCCCATGCATGATCCCCGCCTTAAGACCGGAGTAGGCCTGCAATACGCCCTATCTGATTACGGAGCGGACCATATGAAGGCTGCCCATGATCCTTTCTTTAAAGATAAAGACTCGGTAGGGATAAAAGAGATGAAGGACTTGGGCATCTTAGAACCGGTTTCTCCTACCGATATAGGGGAAAAGAAGGTAGCTCTCTTTAAACTTTTGGATACCTACTGGACAGTCTTTGATATCTTGGGGATTTGTGATTTTGGTTATGTCCCCCGTAGTGTGGGTACTTTGGATGAACTTTTAGAGATTATCTGTTCCACCACCGGCTGGAGGACAACCTGGTTTGAATTGATGCAGGTAGGAGAGCTCTCCATCAATATGGCCCGCATCTTTAATTTAAGGGAAGGATTTACTTCCAAGGATGATACCCTCCCTGAGGTCTTTTATCATAACTTTAAAGGTGGTCCCTTAGATGGTCAAGGGGCGATCGATAAAAAGGATTTTGAAAAAGCTATAAAATTACGCTATGAGCTTATGGGCTGGAATCCGGATACCGGAATTCCTACCACAGCAAAATTAATTGAATTAGGTTTGGATTGGCTTATTGATGAGGTTAAACGATGAAGATAAGTATTGTATTAGAGGGATATTTAAAGTACAAATACCCCTCTAATATCTTAGAACTAAACTATTCTAAACCAGTAACTATTTACAAAATCTTAGAAGATGCTAAGATTTCTTCTGCTGATGTCTTTTTCATTAAAGTAGGAGATTTAATTGTAAAAGAAGATTATCTTCTAACTAAATCTAATGAGGTTAAGTTATTTCCGATTATCGGTGGAGGATAGAAAAAATTATAAATTTAATAAATTACGGAACGTTTTCGCCGAGAAGAAACAGAAAGGAAATTCTCTAAAGGTATAAACTTTAGTTTGTTTTATCTTTTCTTTTTCTTTTTCTATTTTTTTATTCAGTTCATACTTTAAAGGAATTATTTTTTCTGCCATAAAATTATTTATAGCCTTGATCTCTTCAGAAATTTTTCGTTTTTCAATAGGTGAAGGAGTCTTTTTAATTTTTTTAATTAATTCAGTTTTTTTCTCAGCCATCTTCCTAATTTGGTTTTTTTCTTTTTTAATTAAAGACAGTTCATCAATATATCTTTCTGGATTAAATCCCAAATCTCTTATTTTATTCTTTAGGGTAGATATTTTAGCATCAGATGATTCAAAGGAAGATTTGAAATCGAGATACAAAGTACAGGAGACAATCAAAAAATGAGGAGGCCCTACTTTAAAAAATTCTCTGATAATTTCATCGGTTACCAGGTCGTATTTTGCTCCTCCCAACCCGTGAATAAAAAGATCTGAGATAAATAAACGGTTGTATAAAGTTAACAGAAGGGCTTTGGGTCTTATCTTTAATTTCTTTTCTTTAAGGAAAGTTTTCAATGAAAATAGAGATTTTAAACCGTCTTTTTCTATAAGAAATATTTTGCCATAAGAATCGTTGTAGAGATAATCCCCCTCTTCCTCTCTTAGAATAAAAATTTTTCTCCTTTGGTCTCCCTCTCTCCAGATCCAGAAGGGTGTCTCGGTAAGATTTTCCTTAATCAATAAATTAGGTGAAGGAATTGCCTGAGTTCTAATTTTAAATAATTTTCTGTATTCACCCAACTTATTATTATAAATTTTAGAAAAGGTTTCAATGTTTTTAGTAATTTCTAAAAAGAAGGAGAGAAATTCATCACTACCGCAGATTTGAGAAAAAGGAATTTCCAGGTAAGTTGGTTCAATCTCTTTTTCGTAAATGCGGCGAGCTAAACTGAGGAATTCTCCCAGATTAGCTTTTTTATAATTTTGGCTGCAAAAGCGGGAAGAATTTTCCAAACATTGAGCAAAATATTTAAAATTATTTAAAATTTCTTTATTTTCTGATTCCAGGGACTTGAGTCTAAGGATGATGCCCCGATTAAATTTGGAAATCAGTTCCAAAGAAGGGTAAGAATATTCCTCAAAGGGAAGGTTCGAGGTAAGAGCTGAAGATAAAAAATTGGCTTTTTCTAATTTCAAATTACCGTTTGAAGAGAGAACGGGCAAAGAAAGGTTAAGGTTTTTACAGATATCATTATCCAGGATAATATTTAATCCCAAAGACTTATCCAGAAGAGGAGATTTTATAAGTTCGTTTAAAAAGATATTTTTAATCCATACCCCGGGATGAAAAAATACTGGTTGGTGCCCGCCTTGGATAATATATTGGTAGGCGGGGTTGATTTTTTCTACAATATCAGGATCAAATTTTTTACTAAACCTTAAAGTTTCCTTAACTACCCCTTTTCGGCAATTTTCCCTTACTTCCTTAAAAGGTTGGTTAAGAATTTTAAAGGAATACTGACTAAAAATTATCTTATTCTCTTCTAAGAGAGAACTAATCTTGTCCCCTGATGGAGAGAGGAAAATCTGCTTATTTTGAGGAACTTTAAAAGACAATCTTTCCATTTACAAAAGTGCCTCTATATCCTTAATGCCGACTTCTTTCTTGGAAATAAAAGGTTCGGCAAACTCTGTGCCAATAATGTTCCCCCAGTAACGGTTAGAATTTAAAACCCATTCAAATAGCTGATGACCTTCAGGAGAAGGCCCAAATTGGGATTCATAGCCCCTGATAGATTCTATCTTCATCTCCATCACTTTGCTTATATCCATAATGAAAGAAGGTTTAAAATTTAGTTTTAGATGAGAAGCAATATAATAATACATTTTTTTTACATAAAAGGGCTTGCCCTGCATCTCTGTTTTGGTGAGTTTTCCGTAGAAACGGGCAGCGTTACAGATATTTGAGGCAGCAACATGGTCCGGATGGGAATCTATCCAATAAGGGGCAAAAAGGATATCTGGCTGAATTTTTCTGATGACTTCAGCTAATTCCTGACGGACCTCTATTTCATCCTGAAGATATCGATTGGGAAAATCAAGAGTAATCCTCTCTTCGATTCCTAATATTCTGCTTGATTTTACACTCTCTTTTTTTCTGGTCTCCGGATTTCCATGAGGAGTAGGTTCTCCATCAGTTAAATCCACGACAGTTACTTGATGTCCTGCTTCGGTAAATTTTAATATAGAACCGCCCATTCCCAATTCCACATCATCGGGATGGGGGCCGACAGCTAATATATTAAGCATTTTTCACCTCAATATCTATGATTTTTTGGTAATAGGCTAACCTCTTTTCCGGGTTATCCAGGTAATTACCAAAAGTACGGTCTTTATCTTTATAAATCATACTCACCGGCAGCTCTTTTACGGTTAAATTATTTTTATAAGCCTGGATCCAGAGTTGAAGAGGAAGGCCGTATCCTTTTTCGGTTAATTCTAATTTTTTCAAGCCTTCCATCCGATATATTTTAAATCCACAGAAAGAATCGGTTATTTCGTAACCGGTTATCTCATTAATTAGCCCGGTGATTTTACGATTAATTGTATATCGGTCTTCGGGTGGAGCATCAATTTGTTTTTGCAAAGACAGATAACGGGAACCAGATATTATTTCAAATTTCCCCTTTTTAATCTCTTTAAAAAATTGAGGGATTAATTCCGGTTCATGCTGTTCATCACAATCTAAAGTCAGAAGATATTGGTAATTATTATCCCGGGAAAAATTAATTCCATCAATTAAAGATTTGCCATATCCTTCATTTTCTGAGTGGTTTATAATAATAACTTTCCCTTTGAGTTTAGCACAAGAAGCAATCTCCTCAACAATCTCTCTGCTCTCATCGGTGGAGCCATCATTGATTACTAACAGGTCTTCTGGTGAGTATTTTCTTACCTCTCTTAGAACATTAAAAATATGTTTTTGTTCATTGTAGATAGGGATAAGAATAAGGCTTTCTGTTTTTGGTTGTTTATTTATCATATTGTTCATAATAACACAAAACATTTTCCTAATATAATTTAATTGTGTATCTTGATTTGTTAGTTAGCTAAATTAGTCGTTAGTGAATAGTGAATAGTCGTTAGTAGTAAATACAGGTTTTCAGTTGACAGTTTTTAGTTATCAGTCTGCTTTATTCGCAATGACAAAATACATTGTTTTTTTTGTAGGGGGCGGAATTTATCCGCCCCGGGTTATTTGGTAATTTCTTTAACGGGTTCGATGAATCGAATCCCTACCTTAATTCAGAGACAGGCGGGCCTGTCCTATGGTTTTGTTTATATCGTCGAGGGCGTATGCGATACGCCCCTACAATAACGGAAAACCGTACTATAAATTATCGATTAATAAACAGGTGAGCCTGCCCTTGTAAAAATGGGGAATGCCTGCCCTGTTTTAGGTACGATGCATTACCGTAGCCTTATTTCTGAATTCTAATTTTCTTAACGAGATACGATTCACGAGATACGAGATACGAATTTTGTTTTGCGCTTTTCGTTTTTCGCTATATACTATACGCTAAACGCTATACGCTCCACGCTAGTTTAGATCTCTCCCACTACTGCCCGGGCGATAGAGAAGGAGTGATCATTTATTCTTTTAAGGATATTGATTAGATCCAAATGAACACCGCTGGTCTTTTGAGAAAGTTCTATCCCCACATTTAATCGGTTGATGTGAGTCTTGCGTAAAGTTATTTCCAAGGAATCGATGTATTCTTTCTGGTCGATTA
>JAUVOA010000216.1 GCA_030599445.1 Atribacterota bacterium
GTTGATGACCCCAGAGTAAAGTTATTGATATTATGCAGTCCGCATAATCCGGTGGGGAGGGTGTGGCAGAAAGAAGAGCTTATTATATTGGGAGAAATTTGTTTAAAACACAATATTATCGTTGTTTCTGATGAAATACATGCTGATATTTTATTTAAAGGATATAGACATATCCCATTTGCTTCGATTTCACCGGCATTTGCTCATCATTCAATTACCTGCACTGCACCGAGCAAAACTTTTAATTTAGCAGGACTTCAGACTTCTACTATCATTATTCCAAATAAAAAATATTATAAAATATATGATAATATTTTAAATAGTTTAGAGCTTAGTGAAAACAATGTTTTTGGACTGGTGGCCTTGGAAGCTGCCTATAGATACGGAGAGGAATGGCTTGAGCAATTATTGTCTTATCTAAATGAAAATTTAGAGTTCTTAATGAAATATTTTAAAGAAAGAATTCCAAAAATAAAGGTTATAAAACCGGAAGGAACTTATTTAATCTGGCTGGATTGCCGGCCATTAGAATTAAGTGCCAAGGACTTAAATAATTTTATGATTAAAAAAGCCAAAGTAGCTCTTGATGATGGACATTGGTTTGGCATCGAAGGAAAGGGCTTTATGAGAATTAATATTGCCTGCCCTCGTTCTTTTCTTGAGGAAGGTTTAAAGAGAATCGAAAGAGCAGTTAGTAATATGTAAGATAAGAGAAAACCTACCAATAATCCAAAGAAAGACCGGATTCCTGCGAAAGCAGAAACTCGGCATTCCCTAAATCTACAATTCGAAACTTAAAACTTTTCCAAAAAAAAGAAGGATTTTTTAAATAAGCATAGTATAGTATATGTAATGTGTAAAACTTAAAATAAACCTACCAGGGGACGGTCCTTTGGCAGGTTTTTTTTGGAAAGATATCCGTACTTTATGCAGATACAATAAGTTAGATAATATAATTTTAGGAGGCAAGATATGGATGAAGTGAACCGATTGGATTCAGACTCGCACGGGGAGAGGAAAATTAAGAAGTATATTATAACAAGGTGGAGCATCCCTTTTGCTGGATTCTTGCTTGCCCTAATGGGAGGGTTTTCCTATGCATGGGGTGTTTTTATTGTCCCTATGGAGGAAAGTTTTGGCTGGACGAAAACGGAAGCTACTTTACCATTTACTGTTTTTGTGTTGATATTTGCTTTATTTATGATTCCTGCAGGAAGGCTGCAGGATAAAATTGGGCCAAGAAGAGTTTCTGCATTTGGTGCAGTACTGTTTTTTGTATCCTACGGCTTGGCTGCATTGGTTGATCGCTTCCCCTATCCTTGGTGGTTGATTATAACTTATAGCGTTATAGGCGGAATAGCCTGCGGGCTGACTTATGCTTGCGTTGCTCCACCTGCCAGAAAGTGGTTTCCGGATAAACCAGGGCTTGCTATTTCATTTGGTGTGAGTGGATTTGGACTGGCTGCTCTGGTCCTCGCACCTCTCAAAGCAGAGTATTTAATCCCCATTTATGGAATAGAAGGAACCTTTTTTATTATTGCCATTATAACTTCATTAGTATCTCTTTTTGCTGCCTGGCTGATAAGGAATCCCCCTGCTGGATGGACACCCCCAGGGTGGAAGGCTGATAATAAAGCAGGGAAGACAATTTTAATAAGACAAGAATCCACACCAAAGGAGATGCTTAGGAACCCAATATTTATGATTATGTGGTTAGCAATGGCATTGGTATGCGCAGGAGGATTGATCTGTATCGGACTCATCCCGTCCTATGGGAATTTAACTCTTGGCTTAACACTTACAAAAGCCGCGCTGGCGATGTCCATTTTTGCTGGCTTTAATGGGTTTGGTAGACCTATAGCCGGACTTTTAGGTGATAGATTCGGAGCAGTACAAGTTATGATTGTCACCTATATTATACAGACAATGACATTTCTCTTCTTTCATATCTTTGCAGTAACTTTACCGATATTATATATTGCATCGGCTTTATTGGGCTGGGGCTATGCCGTTACTCTGGCCCTCTTTCCTGCACTGACTTCTATATGTTTTGGTACCAAGCATCTGGGAGTCAACTATGGAATACTAATTACCGCTTTTGGAATCGGTGGTCTCGCACCTGCAGTAGGCTCATGGCTGTTTGATATTACGGGAAGTTATACCTCAACATTTATTTCCGCGGGGGTAATGGCTGGAATAAGTGTGGTTTTATGTGTAGTTCTCAAAAAGAAATACGCGCTATCATAGGATTGTGGGTTGATGAAAACTGGAATGTTTTAGACTTAGACTCTTACTAAAATTCGCTCATTAAGCGAACTTTAAATACAATGAAAAGGGATAGTTCTCTGGCAGGCAAGTAATTTTTACTTTTTATTCAATATTTTATATACTGGTTTAATTGTAAGTATTAATATTCCAAATGATTAATAATGGTTTTAGATGAAGGGAACATAGGTGTTATGAGAAGAAAAGATAAAGAAATAGTTGATGAAAAAGTGATGGTATCTATTATTGAGAAAGCAATTGTTTGCCGGGTAGCGATGTGCTGGCAAGATGAGCCTTATGTGATACCGATGAATTTTGGTTATCAGGATAATCATATTTACTTGCATTCGGCCAGGGAAGGGCGGAAGCTGGATATTCTCCGGAGCAATGATAAGGTTTGTATAGAATTTGATGTTGACATAGAACTGGTAAAATCTCAGAAGGTATGCAATACCAGCATGAAGTACAAGAGTATTCTGGCCTTCGGAAAAGCAGTTATTTTAAAAGATATTGCAGAAAAGAAAAGAGCTCTGGATATTATAATGCACCACTATTATCACCATAATTCCCCATCTGTATTTCATTACCCGGAGAATGCTCTGGAAAAAGTAATAATTATTAAAGTAAAAGTTAAAAAAATAACCGGGAAGGAATCATTATAAAGGAGATTTGAGGAGGGGAAGATGAGAAATGTTGAAGAGATGATTAAAGAGGAAGGGCTCTGGGCTGGTTTGAACCGTCCGCAGATATCGATGGAAAATGCTGACATAGTAGTTTTTGGTATTCCTTTTGATGGCGGGGTGAGTTTTAGAGCCGGGGCAAAAGATGGACCCCGGGAACTGCGGGAAATAACTTATTCTATTGACCCCATTACAGAAAGGTGGGAAAGTTTTTCAGATTTAAAAGTCCTGGATTTAGGAGATATAGAGGGAAAAGATAGGGAGAAGATATTTAAAAAAGCTGAGGAAATTGCTTACCAGGCGATAAAAACCAAAAAACTTTTAACTATGATAGGGGGAGACCACTCTACCACAATCCCTGTCCTTAGAGGAATTGATAAGGCTTTAGAGGATCCTTTGGGAATTATTCATCTTGATGCCCATTTTGACCTGTGTAATGAAATAGACGGAAATTATCTCTCCCATGGTTCTACCGAAAGGAGAGCCTTGGAATTAAAAAATATATCTGATATCAGAAACATCTTTTTTGTGGGAGTTCGTTCTGTTGAAGCTCAGGAATTACCTTTTATCCGGGATAAGAAGATAAATATACTCAAAGCTATGGATATTCGCCGGCAAGGTGTTGGTAAATCATTAGAAAGA
>JAUVOA010000278.1 GCA_030599445.1 Atribacterota bacterium
ATATACAGGAAGCTTGAGTTTGTGTAACTGTCCTCTGACAAAATTATGGGAAGGAGGTGAAGGAAGAATTTAGTTAATAAGAAATAAGAAGAAAGTTACTATATTAATTTTTTAAGGAGGTTTGTAACGATGAAAAAGTTATTTACTGTTTTTCTATTTGTACTTCTTCTATCTATAACAGTTAATGCAGCTGCCGATATTGAAATTACTTTCTGGACTCATGAAGACCCCAATAGAACAGAAATTGAAAACAGGTATATCGAAGAATTTGAGCAGGCAAATCCAGGAGTTACCATCAAGAGAGTCACCAGTGGTTCAGGCCCAATTATAGAACTAATTCTTACTGCCTTTGCGGCAAATCAGGGACCGGATATTTTCAATATGTCTATTGAAGATGAATACGCTTACATAGTAAATGAGCGTCTTGCTCCTGTTGACTTTGAAGCTGCCGGTTATCCCAGTCTTCGGGCAGTTTATGATGCTTATATTTCGGGAGTATTAGACCCGGCTACCTATAAGGGCCAACTTTACGGTCTTCCTCTCGAATTAACCAACTGGTGTATTTACCTTAATAAAAAAGTATTTAAAGATGTTGGACTTGATCCGGAGAAAGATTATCCCAAGACCTGGGAAGAAATGGTAGAAGTGTCGGAAAAAATAGCCGTTCGTGAAGGAGAAATACTTAACAGAAGAGGTTTTGACTTCAGGTATCCTTATCATCTTGTTTCTACGGTTCCCATGGTTGAACAACTGGGTGGAAAATTAATCAGCGATGATGGGAAAACAGCTATCGTTAACGACGAAGCCTGGCTTAAATTCCTAAAATTTATGCAGGAGTGGGGTCCAAGTGGTAAAAATCTTGGTTCACCTACTTATACTAATGCCCGAAAGCTTTTCAACAAGGATAATAATGATATAGGTATGTGTCTTACCGGTCTTTATCAACAGGGAAGAATTAGAAGCGATAACCCTGATTTCTATAACAGTGGAGAATGGATGGTCGTACCTTTCCCGGTATTTGAAAACGCAGTGAAAGATGTTCCCGCTGCCTACTATGGACATTATTATATGGTCAATGGCCAGAAACCGAAAGAAAATCAGCAGATGGCCTGGAAATTTATTGCCTATATGCTCAGTCATCCCGAAGAATATCTGACCAAAGTCAATATTGTCCAACCTACAGTTGAACTTATGAATTCAGAGACCTATAAGTCTATGCCTTATTCTGAGGTGTTTACAAATGATATGGCAAAAGGTCATGTGGTATATTACGGAGAAAATAGTGCAAAAATTCAGTCACATATCGTGGAAGCAATAGGATCAGTAATGTTAGCCGGCGTCTCACCAGAGGATGCATTGAAAACATTAAAGAGAAAAGTTCAGGAAGTACTCGACGAAGGATAATAGTTTTCTAATTGAAACCACAGGGCTGGGCTATTATTTAGCTTAGCCCTGTGGTTATCACAGAAGGAGTGTAGTTAATGAGCAAACGAATACCAACTTATAGCATTGAACGAAAAAAAGCCCGCTGGGGATGGATATTCGTTGCTCCTACACTCATCTTTTTTTCCCTTTTTAGCTTCTATCCGATTTTTAATGCCCTTTATACAAGCCTATTCAAGAAAAAATTATTATCGTTAAAACCACCTGATTTCATCGGGCTTGATAATTATATTTATCTTCTTAAATCCCCGGATTTCTGGAACTCTATAAGAGCTACAGCGGTTTTTACTCTGGGGACTTTTGTACCCCTTTTAATTTTTAGTCTTATATTTGCTATTTTTATAATGTCCAGAAAGAGATTTCAGAATTTTTTCCAGATAGCTTACTATTCTCCCGCTGTTTTATCATCTGTAGTGGCTGCGGTAATCTGGCTATTAATCTTTGACCCCAGGGGGCTGGGTAATCAGTGGCTAAATTTGGTTATGAACACTCCTGGTATTGACCACAAGTGGTTGGCTAATTCAATAATGGTTCAAATGTCTACTATGTTGGTTTATTTTTGGAAATATGTGGGATACTTCACCATAATTTTTATTGTAGGATTGGCGTCGATTCCTCATAGTATCTATGAAGCTGCTAAAATAGATGGAGCAAATGATTGGAAAAATTTTTGGTATATCACTCTTCCTCTTTTGAAACCTACTACTATTTTAGTTTCTATTATTTCTATGCTTCAGTGTTTGAGAACCTTCAGTACCCAGTATTTATTTACTCAAGGAGGAGCACCGTTAGCTCCTATAAATGTAATAACTTTAAATATTTATTATACTGCCATAAGAGATCATCGAATTGGCAGGGCAAGTGCTATGAGCATTATTTTATTTGTTATAATGCTGTTATTTACCTGGGTGCAATTTAAATCTTCCCGGGCTGATGAAATCAGTTATTAAGGAGAATATTTTTTATGAGTTATACCTTGCAAAGGAAAAGGAATAAGATTAACCGTCAATCCTTAATAGTAGATATATTTATCTGGGCATTCCTTATTCTGGCAGCTTTGTTTATTCTTGCTCCTACAATATTTATGTTTACCGCATCTCTAATGCCGGCAAATGATATCTTAAAAATGCCTTACCGTTGGATTCCGAAAGGCTTCTATTGGCAGAATTATTGGCAGGGAATAAGGGGTAATGACGGAAGTTTTATCTATATCAGAAATATTTTTAACTCATTAATAGTAGCTTCAGCCGTTGCTGCTGCTACAGTAATTTTCTCAGCTCTGGCAGGATTTGGTTTGGCGAAATATTATTTCAAAGGTAGGACCCTGGTCTTTATGATAATTATGGCAACCATGATGATACCCTTTGAGGCCATAATGATCCCCCTTTATCTGGTGACTACTAAACTGGGAATTCAGGATTCTTATGCCGGATTAATAGCTCCGTTTTTGGTGAATGCATTTGGCGTGTTTTTAATGAGACAATATTTCGTTACTTTTCCTGATGAAATATTGGATGCAGC
>JAUVOA010000073.1 GCA_030599445.1 Atribacterota bacterium
AAAAGAATTTGGGGTAAAGCTTTGTTTCCATGGAGGAACAAATAACCAGGGAGTATTTCATGAAGATATACATATTTTAACTATTGATACATTAAAAAGAATAAAAGATCTGGCGCCAGGTGGAGGATATATTTTTTCTTCCGGACACAATATCCAGGCAAATATGTCACCTGAAAATATTATAAGGCTTTTTGAACTTGGAAGAGAGTTTGGGAAATATCCAATAAATATAGGTAATATAGAAAAAATGATAGAGAAAGAAAAAGGATATTTGGGAAAATGAGGATGTAGTTAGTTATTAGTTAGTGGAGGTATGTTAATGATGGATGATAGTGGAAATATTATTGAAAAAAGCACAGATTTGATACACAAATCTACAGGTCTGTGGACTGCCTCAGATTATAAAAGCAATCCTAGTTTTAATTCAGGGGTATCTGGAAAAATAATTATTTCTAGAAAAGATAAAGATATATTACGTAGGCTGGCAACAAAAGTAGTTTGTTTATCTAATCGGCCTATTGAGGAAGAAAAACGAAAATTGTGGTATGATCATAATTCATTAAAACCAGTACGTCCATTGATTTTTTGTGACCCGGAAAATGGGTGGAATGAGATAATTACCAAAGACCAAATAGATTGTGAAGGAGAACTTGCTCAAAGATGGGAGATGGTTTTACTTAAAGAAATTTTTTGGGGAGAACTAATGTTGGATGATAAAGTAATTGAGCCATACTTTGACATTGGCTATACATATAATGAAGGCAGTTGGGGGGTTGACACAATAATACTTGGTGGAGAGGATGGTGGAGCATATACGTGGGAAGCTCCAATAAAAAAATACAGTGATATTAATAAGTTGCATTTTCCAATAATACACGTTGATTATAAGGCAACTCAAAAAACATTAGAGGTCGCTAATGATACGTTTGGTGATTTGTTAAGAGTAAGAAAAATCGGGTTTTGGTGGTGGTCACTTGGGTCGACCTATCTCCTTGCTTTACTAAGAGGGCTAGAGACTATGATGATTGATATGTATGACAATCCTAAATTAATACACAGGTTAATGAAGATTATTAGTGAAGGAACTTTAGAAAAACTAAATTTTCTAGAAGAAAATGGTTTACTATCTATTAAAATTGACCGATATGTTGGGTCTGGTGGTTTTGGATATACAAAAGAATTACCGGCTAAAGGATTTGACGATTCCAAAGTAAGGACAATAGATATGTGGGGATTTTGTGAGAGCCAGGAAACTGTTGGAATATCACCACAAATGTTTGAAGAATTTATTTTCCCATATCAACTTCCTATACTTAAACGTTTTGGTTTAAATTGCTATGGTTGTTGCGACCCATTAGATCAAAGGTGGTATATAATAAAAAATATACCAAATTTGCGAAGGTTATCGGTGTCGCCCTGGTCAGATCTGGAAAAAATGGCTGAGAATCTTGAGGATAAATATATATATTCAATGAAGCCAATGCCCACACCCCTGGCTGCTGCTGTCCTGGACGAAGAATTTGTTCGAAAAAAAATACGAGAAGTATTAGAAATTACTAAAGGTTGTGTGGTTGAAGTAATAATGAAAGATAATAATACGATAGGTAAAAATCCAGAAAATGTAATTAATTGGGTAAGAATTGTAAGAGAAGAAATTAATAAGATATATAGTTAATGGTAACTATTATTTCTAATTCCTGCAGTGTATGAGACATTTATATTATATAGGGAATTTAAAAGACAAAAAGGCAATGGTTAATAAATTTTTTTAAAAGGGCTAATCAAATTAAAATATATTAATAGAAATAGAAGATGTAAAAATATCTTATGAATTCTTATGAAAGAGTTAAAAATAGATTAAAAGGTAATCCTGTTGATAAAATTCCAAACCTTAACATAATTATGACTTTTGCAGCAAAGTATATAGGGATTCCTTATAAGAAATATGTTACAGATTTTAAGGTACTTGTTGAGGGAAATATATTGTGCTGTGAAAAATTTGGAATTGATATGGTAAGTGCTATATCTGATCCCTGCAGAGAATTATTTGATTTTGGTGCAAATGTTGTTTTTCCTGAAAATGATGTACCATATTGCAAAGATTTTTTAATTAAAGAATATGTGGATATTAAAAAAGTTAAAGTGAAGGATCCTTTAAAAAGCACGAGGATGTTGGATCGTATAAAGGCAGTAGAACTTTTTAATGGAAAAATAAAAGGTTATTTTCCAATTTTAGGTTGGGTTGAGGGTGCGCTTGCTGAACTTGCAGATTTAAGGGGTATCAATGAGATGATGTTAGATTTTTATGATGCTCCTGATTTTATCGTTGAATTGTTAGAATTATGTGTCGAACAGGAAATAAGATTTGCGTTAGAGCAGATAAATGCAGGAGCTGATTTCATTGGTATTGGAGATGCGGTGGCTTCACTAATTGGTCCTAAATACTACCGCAAGTTTGCACTACCTTATGAAAAAAGAATTATAGAGGAAATACATAAAGCAGGCTGTAAAGCCAAACTTCATATTTGTGGAAATATCAGTGGAATACTTGATTATATTTGTGATACAGGTGCCGATATTATAGATATAGATTGGATGGTAGATTTTGGAACTGCAGCAAAAAAGTTTGAAGGAAAATCATCAGCATGTGGTAATTTCAATCCTGTTTCCATTCTTCTTGAAGGAAGTGAGAAAGATATAGAAAATGCTGTAGTTAGTTGTATTAATATGGGCAACAATACTACTTTTATTGCTGCTGGATGCGAAGTACCCAAAAATACTAGTAACGAAAACATGCTTAGAGTTGATGAAATACTAAAGAGATATTCTAATTTTACTTAATTCCTTTTAAAAAATGAAAATTGGAAAACCTTTTATCATAGCTGTGGCTCTAATGTAGATTTTTTAGACGATTTTGTAAGTGATGGGATTGATATATTAAATCCTGTTCAGATATCGGCAACTGGCATGAATCCAGATTTTTTAAAGAGAAATTATGGAGATAAATTAGAAAAAAAGGAACAAATTTTATATGATGAAAAAAAGAAAAGTTATGTTGGGAAATGCAATCGTAATCAGAAAATGGAATTTAAGTAGTATTTTTAAAGCAATTCGCAAGCAAGGTCCTATTTCTCGAATAGAACTAACTGAAATTACCGGATGTAGTGCCGGTACAGTGTCAAATCATGTTAGAACTCTGATTAAAAAGGGCTTCGTAATCGAAACCAAAAAGGGTATTTCTTCCGGCGGCAGAAAGCCGATACAATTAATGGTTAATTCCCACAAAGCTTATATTTTTAGTATTGAGATTGAGGTTAACCAGATAAAGATAGTGATGTTTGATTTAGAAATAAAAGTGGTAACAAAGAGTATCATCCCCATAATATATAAAGATAATTATATGAAGACCCTAAAACAGGTATTTTTTGAGATGGATAAGATGATAGAAGAAAAGAATTTAAAATTAGATAATCTCCTGGGGATAGGAGTAGCAGTGCCTGGCTTGATCGATAAAGTAAAGGGTATACTAGAATTTGCGCCTAATTTAGGATGGAAAAATGTCCCTATTTCTAAGATCTTTAAAGACAAATATGGTCTTCCTATAATCTTGAATAATGAGGCAAAAGCGGCAGCTATCGGGGAAAGAGAATCTATTTACCCTAAAATAAATAATATGGTATTTGTCTCTATCAATGAAGGAATAGGTTGCGGAATTTTTATTAATGGTGAATTATACCGGGGAGCTAGTGGAAATGCCGGGGAATTCGGTCATATAATTATTGATACTAATGGTCCGGTATGTCACTGTGGTAATAAAGGATGTTGGGAAACATTTGCTTCGGAGAGCTATATTGTTAATAGATATTTAAAAGTATCTAATAGTAATAAAGAATTGACCAAGAAAGAGGTATACCATTTAGGTAAAAATGGCCATAAAAAGATAATTGAGATATTTAAGGAAGCAGGAAGGAATATAGGGATAGGATTAGTGAATATTATTAATGGGCTTAGTCCTGAATTGTTAGTAATTGGCGGAGGCATTGTAGAGATAAAAGATTATATTTATGATGAAATCGTTAAAAAACTTGAGGAAAGCGCTTTATCTATTTCCTATAGATCCGTAAAAATTAAATTTAGTGAATTAGGCAGCTTGGCTGCAGTTTATGGGATGGCTGATTTAATCATTAACGAGAGAATTAAATTTATTTAATACGGATTTCAGAGAAAAGAATGTCTTTTTCTAAATTTATTTTTATAATTATTTAATTCTACAAGGAGTAAAAAAATGAAAGAAAATAAATCATTACATAGTATCTGCCGATGGACATTCAATGCGGGTAAGGGCGGTTTTGTCCCGGATGACATGAGACCAGAATGGAATTCACAAAATTTAAATACTGTTGACATGATTAAGCTGGTAAAGGATAGAATTGCTCCGAGGTTACCGGATAATATAGAGTTAGGAATTGAAATGCATTATGATAATGAGTTTGATGAAAAAACTGCCCCTGAAATAGCCGATGCATTAGTAGATTCCAAGATCTATCTGGCTATGGTAACTCCAGGAGCACATAGACATTATGCTTATGGAGGTATAGCTTCCTTAGATCCTGTGGAGAGAAAATCAGCAGAAGAATTTGGAGAGAGAACGGTTAGTCTTGCTTATGGGCCCTTAAGGAAAACCTGGCATCCCGATCCCTCAAAATGGCCTGCTGTTATTATTTGGAATGGTTCATTTGGCTATGACCTTGCATCTATGGGAATATTTAAAATGTATCAGAATCTAAAAGAGAGTATGGCCAAACTATGCAAATATGAGGAAAAATTGGGAGGAGACCTCTATTTTGCCATAGAACCCAAACCCAATGAAGGACATCCGGCTCTTTTAATTCCTACCGTAGCCAGTGCCCTGGTCTTTTGGAATAAATTGGAAGAAGAGTTTAAAATTACTGGTGCTAAAAAGGGAGTGAATAAAGAGTTCGGACATTCGGAGATGATCGGGCTTGACCATATCTATGATACCGTAGAGGAAATAGACAATAATGCTTTAGTTCATATGCACTTAAACAGTCAGGGCTATAATGATGGTATAATCCTTGGCGGACCGGGAAAATATGATATCGATCATGGGACACGGGTTAATGGTATGAATATAGCCATAGCAGGTTTAATTAAAGATGCGGGTTTTAATCGCTGGAAAGGACACGATATGCAGGTAAGGCCATATGATAATGAAGAACAAGGAATCGATAGAGTGGTCAGGAGTGTACTAAGCTGGGAGGCCTGTGCACAAGCTGCCCAAGAACTGGATAAAGAACAATTAATGAAATACCTTGCTGACCGGGAAACCGCTAAAGCAGAAGATATTATGAGAGAAGCTCTGGTAAATGCCCAAAATTATTTTGACCGAATGTATAATGAGTGATTATTTAAAATACAAAGAATAAAGAGCAGGTGTTTTATGGAATATTTATTAGGACTTGATATCGGAACCAGCGGGGTAAAAACCCTGTTAATATCTTTGGAAGGCAAGATTATTTCCAGTAAAACAGTTTCCTATCCCTTAAAAACTCCCCACCCCGGCTGGGCAGAACAATCTCCCTATGATTGGTGGGAAGCCACTCTAAAAGTGATAGAAGAGGTAGTATCCAGCATCCATATTGATTCCACCCAGATTAAAGGAATAAGTCTATCCGGACAGATGCACAGTTCAGTCTTCCTTAATGAAAAGATGGAAGTCATTAGACCGGCCATCCTCTGGAGTGATACCCGTACCACAGAACAATGTGGCAAGATTTATACCAAAGCAGGAGGATTGGCTCAGCTAATCAATTATGTATCTAACCCCGCCCTGGAGGGATTTACTGCTCCCAAGATATTATGGTTAAAAGAAAATGAACCAGAAAATTATGCAAAGGTTAAATATATCCTTTTACCTAAAGATTATATCCGCTACAGGCTAACCGGTGAGCTGTTTACCGAAGTCTCTGATGCTGCCGGTACTCTGTTATTTGAGGTAATAAAGAAGAGATGGTCTACCAGCTTATTAGAAAAACTGGAGATTGACCCAGATTTACTCCCACCGGTGCTTAATTCCTTCGATTTAGCAGGCAGAATAACTAAAAATATAGCTGAGCAAACAGGATTAAAATTTAAAACTCCGGTAGTTGCCGGTGGAGCTGATAATGCCTGTGGAGCAGTGGGAAGTGGAATTATCCAGGAAGGAAAGGTGATGGTCAGTATCGGTTCCTCAGGGGTAGTCTTAGCTCAGACCAATAATCCCCAGGCTGATCAAGAAGGGAGGATACATCTATTTAATCATGCCTGCCCGGATAGCTGGTATATGATGGGGGTAACCTTATCAGCGGGAATGTCTTATGAATGGTTGCATAAAAAATTATTTAACCGTAGTTTAGATTATACCAAATTAGATCAATTGGCAGAAGAGATAGAGCCTGGCAGTGAAGGATTGATCTTCTTACCTTATCTCTACGGAGAAAGGACTCCCCATAATGATGCTAATGCCCGTGGGGTATATTTTGGTATATCCGGAAAACACGACCAAAGACACTTCATAAGAAGTGTCTTAGAAGGTGTAACCTTTGCCCTAAAAGATTCTCTGGAATTAATTAAAGATAAAGGGGTTAAGATTAAAGAGATAAGGGCTATCGGAGGGGGAGCAAAGAGCAGGGTATGGCAGCAAATATTGGCTGACATTTTAGGTGAAGAGATAAATCTATTAAATGTAGAGGAAGGACCTGCCTTTGGAGCAGCTTTGATTGCCGGAGTAGGAGTTGGTGTATATAACAATTTTGCAGAAGCAGTGAGTAGAATTATTAAAGTTAAAAAGACTGTTGTTCCCAGGATCCAAAATACAGAAAAGTATAATCAATATTATCAGCTATATAAGAAACTATATTATAGTTTAAAAGAAGATTTTAAAGAACTGTATGTATATATGGGGTTTGCAAATTCACAAAATACATGAAATGAAATATAAGTCATTGTTTATAATTTATTACTCTCTGAACCCCTTTGTTCATAAAGTTTTCAAATCTCCTTCAGGAATACCCTTAAAACGCACGAAAAGTGCATTTAAAGTGCCCTTAAATTAAATCTCTTCTGAAACCCTTATTTTACAAGGCTTTCCTGCTTGCTATTTCCTCGCAAACCTTGCCCGGAAGGTTATTAATATTTAACCGTTATAAATTTTTTATTTCCTATATTGGCGTATAGAAAT
>JAUVOA010000015.1 GCA_030599445.1 Atribacterota bacterium
ACTAACGACTATTCACTAACGACTAATTTATAACCGGTGTAATCATTTTAGGAGAATATTTATGACTAAAGTCTTGGCAATCACCAACCAAAAAGGTGGAGTAGGTAAAACCACTACTGCAGTAAACCTAAGTACTTCTATGGCCTTACATAAAAGAAAAACTTTATTGATAGACATAGATCCCCAGGGAAATACCAGCACCGGTATAGGCTTGGATAAAATAAAAGTTAAAAGATGTATTTATGATGTCTTGATTAATCGAGCGTCGGTAAAAGAAATCATTTTACCGACCCAGGTAAAAAATTTAGATATTTTACCTTCTACCATTCAATTAGCCGGGGCAGAAATAGAATTAGTTAATTATATCTCTCGGGAAAACAAATTAAAACACGCGATTAAATCAATTAAGAGTGATTATGATTATATAATCATTGATTGTCCTCCTTCTCTGGGCCTTTTAACCTTAAATTCTCTAACTGCCGCTGATGCGGTTATTATTCCTATACAGTGTGAATATTATGCCTTAGAAGGTATTGGACAATTATTAAATACTATAAATTTAGTTAGAGAAAACCTAAATTCATCTTTAGAAATCGAAGGGATTCTACTGACCATGTATGATGTCCGCACAAATCTTTCCCGCGATGTTGTTAGGGAAGTTAAAAAATATTTTAAGGGAAAGATATTTAAAGCAGTTGTCCCACGAAATGTCAGAGTGAGCGAAGCCCCCAGCTACGGTAAACCGGTTGTGTTATATGATTCAAAATCCAAAGGGGCAATGGCTTATAAAAAATTAGCCCGAGAGGTGATGTCAAATGATTAAAAGAGGATTGGGAAAAGGGTTAGAAGCCCTTATCCCCCAGGCCGAACACAAGGAAAAAGGATTTGTAATCGAAATGGATATAGAAAGTTTAAACCCAAACCTTTTTCAACCCCGTAAAGATTTCAATAAAGAAAAAATGGAAGAACTGAAAGGGTCAATTAAGAAACATGGAATAATTCAACCGATTGTAGTAAGAAAAATGGCTAATGGGTATGAAATAGTTGCCGGAGAGCGGAGGTTAAAGGCGGCCAAAGAGATCGGGCTAAAGAAGATACCGGCAATTATTAAAAGCATTAACAATGAAAAAAGTTTAGAAATTGCCTTGGTGGAAAACATTCAAAGAGAAGATCTTAATCCGGTTGAGCAGGCCAATGCCTTCAAAAGATTGATAGATGAGTTTAAACTTACCCAGCAAGAATTAGCAGAAGTAACCGGAAAGAGCAGGGCTTTGGTAACCAATACCATCAGGTTGTTAAAATTGAATCCAGAGATACAAAAAAATATTTCTGAAGGGAAAATATCTTTTGGTCATGCAAAATTATTATTAAGCATAGAAGATGAAGAAGTGCAAAAAGCAGTGTGTGACAGAATAATAGCTAATGATTTATCGGTAAGAGATACCGAGCGCCTGATTAAAAACATTGAAAAGGTGCAAAAAAAGCAATTTAAAGTTAAGAATATTACCATTGAGCGCTTCCCCGAGGTAGAGGGAAAATTAAGAGATATTTTAGGGACCAAGATAAGCATATTATACGACGGTAAAAAAGGGAAAATAGATATAGAATTTTATAGCAAAGAAGATTTAAGAAGAATTGCTGGTCTGTTGTTAAAAGAAAAATAAAGACAGTCGTTAATATATAAATAGTATTGAGTATATAGCAAATTCGTATCTCGTATCTCTTGAACCGTATCTCGGTATTTAGTTATCCAAATAACCAACTAACGAATCAAGATATACAATTAGAGTTCTTAAACCCTAATACTGTAGAGTTATAATAGGTAGAAAAAATAGAAAGGATGGTTTAAAATGAGTAAAGAGAGTTTTAATAATTTAATTTTTGTTTTGTTTTTATTAGTTACAGTTTTTATCTCCGGATTTTTTTTGGCTCTTTCTTTGAGATTGTTTTCCCTAGAAAGTTTTTTCTTTAAAACAAATTATTTGATCTACTCCAATCTCTTCAATCAAATTACCTTGGGTTTAGTAGGGGCTTTTTTAATTTTTTTGGCTATCTATTTAATCTGGCAAAAAGCCCAAATTGATAAGGGAAATTTATCCGTAGTTCAAAGGACTTCATTTGGGGAAATTAAAATTTCTATAGGGTCTATAAAACGTTTGGCTTTGAAAGTGATTAAAGGGATGGAAGAGATTACGGAAACGAGGCCAGAACTAAATATTTTAAAGTCTGGGGGAATAAATATAGATCTTCATCTTTCCGTAAAGCAAGATGTAAATATTCCGGAACTTTCAGAGAAAGTGCAACGAAAATTAAAAGAATATCTCTTAGAAACAAGCGGGATAGAAACGAAAGAAATTAAGATACACATAGATAAAATATTTTACGAAGACAAAAAATAGTATAAATAAGTTTTAAAAAAGGGTGGTAAATAAGAATGTCAGATAAACAGGTTGTTAAAGGTAATCCCCAAGAACAAGAATTGGGGGACATAACGGTTTCTAAAGAGGTAGTAGCTGCAATTACTGCTTTAGAAACTATAAAAATTCGAGGAGTAGTCGGTATCACCAGTGGTTATAGAGGTAAATTGCCCAATATATTGTCTCAGAAGGACCTTGCAAAAGGGGTGGAAGTGTGGATGAAACCGGGAGAAGCGGCAATTACTATCCCAATTATTACTGCTTACGAAGTAGGAATTTTTAAAGTAGCTGAAGAGGTACAGCGTAGAGTAAAAGACGCTATCTGTTCCATGACCGGCCTAAAAGTTCTTAAGGTCGATGTTAATGTACAGGGCATTAAATTTAAAGAGGAAAAAAAGAAAATAAAGAAAGAAACGCAGAAAGAAACAAAAAAATAAATCACAGAAAGAATAAATTGGTGAAATTAAAGTGACAGAAATTATAAAATTATTAGTAGTAATTGCAGTAATTGTTTTCTTCATAAGAAAGAAATGGAATTTAGGGTATATTATACTGCTGGCCTCCTTGTTGTTAGGGTTATTATTCGGATTGAACCCCAAAGAAATGGGAATTAATTTTTTACAGGCCATAATGGACCCAGTAACTATTAAATTAATCGGAATAATCGTGCTGGTTCTTTTATTAAGCAGCATTTTAAAAAGGATAGAAAGTTTAAAGGATATAGTTGATTCCCTTCAAAAATTGGTAAAGGACTATAGATTGATATTGGCTTTTATACCTTCTTTTTTGGGTTTACTGCCCATGCCGGCTGGAGCTATGTTTTCTGCTCCCATGATAAACGAGATAGGAGACAGAAAGGGGCTGAATGCAGAAGAAAAAACTTTTGTAAATTATTGGTTTCGCCATATTTGGGAATTTGTTTGGCCTCTCTATCCCAGTATCATATTGCTTTCCGCCTTATTGGGGGTAGAAGTTCGAGAAATAATAATAGTACAGATTCCCATAACCCTCATCGCCCTGATACTGGGCTTGATCTGGGAGCAAAGATATCTTAAGAGAGATGGAGCAAGTGATAAGAGAGGGGAGTTTGGCTTAAATTTTACAAAACTGTTCTTGAGTACCTGGCCTATCCTTTTGGTCATATTCCTGGTTATAATTATAAAGATAGATTTGTTAATTTCCCTGATTTTAGTTATCCTATCTTTGGTCTTATTAAATAGGTCTAAAATGAAGACAGAAGTTATAATGGAGATTATTAAAAGAGATATATCTCTAAATACAGTAGTTTTAATAATCGGCATAATGATCTTTAAGAGAATATTAGAAACTACCGGAGCAATTATGGTTATCCCCGGGTTTTTTACTGAATTGGGCGTCCATCCTCTGGTTATTCTGTTTTTCATTCCTTTTTTGATCGGAATACTTACCGGGGTTACTTCTGCTATTGTAGGAATAGGTTTCCCGGTCCTTCTACCCTTTATTGTTACCCGGGGAGAGGTTAATCTTAATTATGCTATGTTTGCCTTTGTTGGCGGTTATACGGGACATATGCTTTCGCCCATGCACCTGTGCCTGGTAGTAACTAATAATTATTTTAAGGCAGATGTGGGGAAAATATATAAAATGCTAATTCTACCTTTATTAATCATTTCTTTGAGCGCTATCATTCTGGTAATAGTTAGAACATAGCTCAGAAATATTCAAAAATATAAGAAAATTATAATAATTTATACGAAAATATTTTTTTACCCTAAACCATGGTTTTTAGCTTTTCACTTTAGCTTTTTAGTTTAATTGGACAAATTTTATTAATCCAAAACTATATGCTAAACCCTGTTTAGTGAGTGCCTACTTAGCAGGGTAAACGCTATACGCTCCACGCTAGGCTTATTCACTATCGACTAATTTATCCGTGTGATCATATTATATGTAAATAGGAGGAGTGAACATGAGAAAGTCACCCAAAGAAATAGAGGTAGAAAATGAAATATTGGCAATGTTGAGCGGAAAGCCAGCCATAGCAGCTTCTTTAATCTTTAATGATGAAGAAGCCCAGGCTTTACGGAATTATGCCAACACAGTATCTATAAAAAGATTGGGCTATAATGACCATGGCCCGGTGCATATGAGTAAAACAGCATTAAATGCTTTGATCATGTTTGATATATTAAGCAAAGGCGGAATTAAATTTAACCTGGAAGAAGAAAAGATTGGCACTGCAGAAGACAGTAAGGTGGCGGTATTAATATCATCTTTGTTGCACGATGTTGGTATGTCAGTAGGTCGGGAAAATCACGAGCTGTTAGGAGCTGTTTTTGCTACGCCGATTATCGAGAGAACCCTAACCAGGATTTATGATAAAGATATTGAAAAGAAAACCATCGTTCATTCTCTAATTGTTGAAGGCATTGCAGGACATATGGCCACTCAGGATATCCATTCTCTGGAAGCCGGGCTAGTATCAATCGGAGATGGTTGTGATATGGAAAAGGGCAGGGCACGGATTATTTTTCTCTTATCCCGTACCCCTAAAGTGGGAGATATTCATAAATATTCTGCTAACTCTATTGAAAAAGTAGAGATTATCGAAGGAGAAGAGAAACTGATTAGAATAATTGTAGAGATGACTGAATCGGTCGGTTTTTTCCAGATAGAAGAAGTTCTCTTTCCTAAGATTTTAGCTAATCCGGCAAAACCTTATATAGAGCTTTATGGTAAAGTAACAGGAGAAGAGATGCGACGCTATCTGTAAGAGCGTATATCGTATATCGTATGCCGTATATAGCGAAAAACTAAAAACGAAAAGCGCGAAGCGTAAAACCATAGCTCAAAATTAAAAATTAATGGGAAAAAGAAGTCAGGTTCCAGGAACCAGAAGTAGGGGTGTATTGTATACGCCCTTAACGATATGCACAAAACTGTAGGACAGGCGTCTCGTCTGTCTCTGAATTAAGGTAGGGGTTCGATTCATCGAATCCGTCTCGGGTGGAATGAATTCGACTCCTACCCGATGAGAAAATGAGTTCATCTTTATTCCCTCTCCCCGTGGAAGGAGAGGATTAGGGTGAGTGGGAGAAATCTACACGCAATACGCGATACAATATACTAACGACTAATTTAATTGGTGAATTAATGTAAACGAGTTAACTAATTAATCAGCTAACTAACCAACTAATCATTGTGGAGAGAATATGGAAGGAAAAAATCTTTATTACCAGAGTACACGGGGGAACAAAAAGAGAGTCTTATCCGCAGAGGCAATTATTAAAGGGATTGCCGACGATGGAGGATTGTTTGTCCCTGAGACTATTCCCCGACTAAACAAGGATTTATATATATTAAAAAGTACTGATTATAAAAAATTAGCCTTTTTGATAATGAAGAAATTTTTTACTGATTATTCGCAAGATGAGCTAAAAGATTGTATAAATAGAGCCTATGATAGTAAGTTTGATACCGAGATTATTGCTCCCTTAAGCAAAAAGATGGGAGCATATTTTTTAGAGCTTTATCATGGCCCGACCCTGGCTTTTAAAGATATGGCTCTGTCTATACTCCCCCATCTTATAAAAAAAGCTACCCGGAAATTAAATCTTAGCCAGGAAATAGTTATTTTAACCGCCACTTCCGGTGATACCGGGAAAGCTGCCCTTCAAGGTTTTGCCAATGTAGAAGGGACCAAAATAATAGTATTTTTCCCTTACAAGGGGGTCAGCAAGATACAAGAAAGACAGATGCTCACCCAGGAAGGCGCGAACACTTACGTAATAGGTATAAAAGGAAATTTTGATGATGCCCAGAGAGGAGTAAAGGAGATATTCGAAGACCTGGCCTTTAACAAAAAGATAGAAGTAAAAAACTATATCTTTTCTTCGGCAAATTCTATAAACATAGGCCGTTTAGTGCCCCAGACAGTATATTACTTTTATGCTTATCTAAATATGTTAGGTACGGGCGAAATTAAGAATGGTGAAAAGATAAATATAGTTGTTCCCACCGGTAACTTCGGAGATATTCTGGCGGCTTATTACGCTAAAGAGATGGGATTGCCGGTGAATAAATTAATCTGTGCTTCTAATGAAAATAAAGTACTGGCAGATTTTTTTGAGACCGGAGTCTATGATAAACGGAGAAAATTAGTTATGACCATTTCTCCTTCGATGGATATCCTGGTATCAAGTAATTTGGAGAGATTACTATGGGCGACAAGCGAAAGGGAGGCTAAAAAGGTAAAGGAGTTAATGAATTCCTTAAAAGAGAAGGGTTATTACCGGATAGATTCAGAAACGAAGAAGAGATTAAAAGATTTTTATGGTGAGTTCGCCCCCCAGAAAGAATCCCGTCAATGCATAAAAGAGATATTCGAGAAGTCGAAATATTTGATCGACCCTCATACAGCAGCAGCTTATACAGTGTATAAAAAATATATCAAAGAAACCGGGGATAAGACCAAGACAGTTATTGTGGCCACGGCCAGTCCTTTTAAATTTACTAAAAGTGTGATGGAATCAATAAATTGCCAGTACGAAAAATATAACGATTTTGAATTAATAGAGAAGATGTCTGATTTAGCTCAAATTTCCATTCCGCCAGGGATAAGGGATATTGAAAAAAAACCTATCCGGTATAAAACGGTTTGTGAAAAAGAGGAAATGAAGGCAAAGATAGCTGAAATTCTAGAATAGTTAATTGGTTAATTAGTTACTTGGTTAGCTGGTTAAGAAATACAAGAGAGAAAAAGTAGGGGCGTATTGTATACGCCCTTAACGATATGCACAAAACTGTGGGACGGGTGTCCCCCGTTTTCACGAGGGCAGGCCCGCCTGTCTCTGAATTAAGGTAGGGGTTCGATTCATCGAACCCGAATGATGACCAGGTGGACAGAATAAAGGTAGATTCCCGTTTCCATGGGAATGGCATAGAAATACGGGGATAAAGACGGGTCGAATAAATTCGACCCCTACTTAATTTGTCAATCGGTCAATTGACAAATAGGTTAATTGAATAATCTTGTATCTTGTATTTTGTATTTTTCTTACACTTATTACCCGCGCCTATATGCTAAACGATGTACGCTCTACGCTAGGGTTATTCACTATCGACTAATTTATGGAAAGGAAAATTAAGATGAAAATATCTTTTTTAGGTGCTGCCAAAATAGTTACCGGATCTAATTTTTTAATTGAAACCAAGAATACTAAATTTTTAATAGATTGTGGAATGTTTCAAGGGAGCAAATCGATTAACCGGATGAACTACGAACCTTTAAACTTTAACCCTGAAGAGATAGATTTTATGGTTCTATCCCATGCCCACATAGACCACAGCGGTAGAATACCTAAACTGACAAAGAAAGGTTTTAAAGGTAATATATATGCTACTAAAGCAACTACTGATCTATGTTCTATTATGCTTCCCGATAGCGGGTACATTCAGGAGATGGAGAATGAGTGGGACAATCGGAAGAGAAGAAGGTCAGGAGGAAAGGTGAGAGAGCCTCTTTATACCGCGAAAGAAGCGGAGGAGAGCTTAAAATATTTTAAACCTGTTTTGTATGGCCAAAAAATAAAGTTAAACCACGAAGTTACTTTAAGATTTAGAGATGCAGGACATATATTGGGGTCCTCCATAATCGAGCTATGGATAAAAGAGGACAGTAAAAAAACCAAATTAGTATTCTCGGGAGATTTAGGGAGGCGGGATAGGCCAATTTTGAGAGACCCTTCTCTTATCGGTGAAGCAGATTATTTGATTGTAGAATCGACTTATGGGAATAAACTGCATCACCCTACAGAAGATGATGCCAAAGAACTAATCTCTATTATAAATACTACCGTAAAAAGAGGTGGGAATGTAGTAATTCCTTCTTTCGCCATAGAAAGAGCCCAGGATATAATCTATGAGTTAAATAAATATTATACTGAATATATTAAAACTGAAGACCAGGATTTTTTAAGTGTACCGGTTTATGTAGATAGTCCGCTAACTATCTCGGCGACAGAGATATTTTTAAGAAATCCAGACTGTTTTGATGAAGGTACCTTAAAACTTATAAATATAGGGAATAACCCTTTGGATTTTCGCAATTTAAAGTTTACTCGTACCGCAGAAGAATCTAAGCAGATAAATTTTTCCAAAGAAAGTAAAGTGATAATTTCAGCCAGCGGGATGTGTACTGCCGGAAGAATAAAACATCATCTAAAACATAATCTATGGAGAAAAGAATCCAGCATCGTATTTGTCGGCTATCAAGCCAATGGTACTTTAGGCAGAAGGATAAAAGAAGGCGAGAAAGTGGTTAAAATATTTGGGGAAGAAATCCAGGTAAATGCTAAAATATGCTCTTTGGAAGGTTTTTCGGGACATGCTGACAGAGAGGGGATAATACGGTGGATAAAAAGTTTTAAAAATAGACCTAAAAAAATATTTGTGGTACACGGAGAAGAGGAAGCAACCGAAGAAATTTCTAGAAAAATCGAAGAGGAATTAAAAATTAAGACTCATATCCCAGAATTAGGAGAGACTTTATCTATTGAAGGAGAAATCGTTTTGCCTGGAGGAAGACTAGAGATAGATAGAAGAAGCAAAGAACTTAGAGAAATAGAGGAGAGTGCTGAAAAATTAAAATCAATATTTTTACCAACGTTCCAGAGATTAGGATACAAGACTAATGGTAGTGCTGATAGTGAAGAATTAAACAATATTAAAAATAAATTGATTGATATACAAAAAAATATATTAGATTTAAATATGATAATTACCGAGAGGAAGGATAAAAAGGGAAATTAAAAATATAATTATTTAAGTAGGGGCGTATTGCAATACGCCCCTTGATAAAAGCTAAGGGTTAAAGTATTTTCACTTCTTTAGCTAGATTGGGGTAAGTAAATTAAAGAATAGGATCAAGTTTTTCTTGTAACTTTTCTTTTGGCATTACTCCTACTGTTCGGCCAACTTCTTTGCCTTCCTTAAAGACGATTAAAGTAGGTATACCCTGGATGCCATATTGAGCTGCAATATTCTGGTTCTCATCAGTATTTAATCTACATACCTTAAGTTTGCCCTGATTTTCCTCGGCTAATTTTTCAATAATTGGTTCTAACATTCGACAAGGCATACACCAGGGAGCCCAGAAATCCACCAGAACAGGTTTGGATGATTCTAAAACCTCCTGTTGAAAGTTGTTTCCGTTTACCTCTACTTCTAACGATTTGCTATTTCCCATCGATTTTTTCCTCCTTTGTTTTTATTCTTGATGAAAAATTTTAGTAACTAATTCTAAACCTTCTTTTATTAAATCAAATTCTTTTGTTGATAATTTTTCTCTAATTCTTTTTTCGCAGTTATTCCTCTCCCGCTCAATATCGTCTTTAATTTTCACTCCTTTGGAGGAAAGAGATAGAACGAAAGATCTCCTATCTTCCGGGTTAGTTGTTCTTAACAGGTATCCTTTTCTGACTAAGCCGTCTATTATTCTACTTCCTCTGGAAGGAGACAGACCCATTTTTTTGGATAAAATGTTACAGGTTATCCTTTCTGTTGCATTAATTTCCATAATCCCCTGGTATTCTGCTAAAGAGATATTGCATAGAGTTCGAATTTGTTTTTCGTCTTCCATGCAGCCTTTCTTTAATTCGATTATCAGGTCTACCAATTTTTTCTCCATCCTATTATCAACCTCTGTGCTATTAGCAATATTTGCTATTAGCAATTATATAGGATAAAAAATTATTTGTCAAGTAGTTTTTTAAAAATATTTTAATATTTTTTTAAAAAGCTTGATCTTAAGAGGGCCTGATCTTAAAGAAGGTAAATGTCAAAGATTTGTTTTTGGTATTATATATAGTTATGATGTGATAAAATAAATAATAATTAGTATCGAGTATATAGTATAGCGTAGTGCGTAAAGAGAAAATATTTTTAGGTTCAAGAATTAAATTTGCATATCGTATATAATATGCAATATATTTTAAAGAAAAAAGAAAGAAAAAAACTAAAGAGTAATAATTGTTTTTTCTAATTACTCCACCAAAGTTTTCACCAACACATTAATATACTTAAATATTATATTTGAAAATATAGCAAAATTAATTTTTACCAGGAGATAAGATGAAAGATAAACCAGTGCGGTTAGAAGAAAATTATGAACTTATTATAAATGGTTATTCTCATCAAGGAGAAGGGATAGGCAGGGTTAATAATTTTACCGTTTTTGTGCCCGGGGCAATTCTTGGGGAAAGAGTGAGGGCAAAAATTAGCGAAGTAAAAAAGAATTTTGCCCGGGGTGAATTAAAAGAAGTTATTTTATCTTCTCCCAATAGAACAATGCCCCTCTGCTCCGTTTACCATCTCTGCGGAGGCTGTCACTTGCAGCATATTGCTTATGAAAAACAGCTAGAAATGAAAAAGGGAATAGTAGAAAATGCTTTGGACAGAATAGGTAATCAAAACATCAAAGCTTTGCCCACCATAGGGATGAAAGACCCCTGGCGTTATCGCAATAAAGGCTATTTCCAGGTGAACCAGGAAAAAGGGAGGGTGCGATTAGGATTTTATAAAACAGGCAGTTATGATTTTGTACCGGCCAGCGGATGTGTTCTATTCAGTTTGCAAATTAATAGATTAGTTAGATATTTAGAAGACCAATTAAGTTTACAAAAAGTTAACGACTGTAATAGCAAGACCGGGGGAGGAAATTTAAGGAATGTCTTAATAAGGGAGAGCAGGAGCACGGGAGAAATAATGATAGTTTTTTTTACTAAAAAAAATAATCTGGGTTTTGACCAAAATGTTTTAAATGATTTAGTCAGAACATTTCCTCAAGTCGTCTCTGTTTATCAAAATATTAATAGGAGCCCTAAAGCGGTTTTGCTAGGAAAAGATTTCAGGCTTTTGAAAGGGAAACCTGATTTGGAAGATGCCATTGGCCCATTTAAATTTAAAATATCACCCCAGTCTTTTTTCCAGGTTAATATAGCCCAGGCAAAAATATTAAATGAAAAAATTTTGGAATATGCAAATTTAAGCGGAGAAGAGACAGTTATCGATTCTTATTGTGGAACAGCGGCTATTTCTATCTATGTGGCTAAGCAGGCCGAAAAGGTGTATGGTATCGAAGTAGAAAAAAGCGCTGTCAGGGATGCTAAAATTAATTGTGAGTTAAATAGTATCTCTAATTTAAAATTATTTACCGGAAAAGCAGAAGAATGGCTCAATAAATGGAGGAGAAGTTGCGAAGGAGTTCATCTTATTATTGTGGACCCGCCCCGCAGGGGTTGTTCTTCAAAAGTTTTAAAAGGGGTTATAAAGATCAAACCAAAGAAAATTATATATATATCCTGTAATCCGGCAACTTTAGCCCGTGATTTAAAATATCTCACCAAAGATGATGATTATAAATTAAAAAAAGTTTTGCCCATAGATATGTTTCCCCAGACGAGCCACATAGAATGCATAGTATCCTTAGAAAGGTGACTAATAAAAAAGCAGTAAGATTAAACGAACTATAATCGCGACTATAGCCAGGGAATAAAGGGTGGGGAAAATGCCCTGTCTTCTCATTTCGTTGGCTATTAAACCCGGAATTATGTAACCTATACTCCGAAGCTCGATCCCGGAAATAGGCATTGTAATAATAATCTCTTCGATCAACCATTTTAATAGGAAACCGATAAGTATCATAGCTAAAAATCTACGCCGCCCGTACAGAATCATATAATTAGAAAGCATTTTTACTGAAAAATAAGTTAGTAAGGCTACCAATAAAGTTACTAATATTCTGACTGGCTGATCCAAGAATAAGGCGATATAACCGGGAACTACTATCCCGCCTGGGGAGAGTCCTACTATTTCATAGAAGGCAAAACTTACCACTATCCCTATTCCAATAGCTTGATATATCATTTAATTTCTCCAAATTTGTTAAAGTATTCTATAAGATTTTGACCCGTACCTTTAGTGTTTCCTAAACCAATTAGTATTACTTTATTTTTATTATTGATGCTCCTTAAAACACTTTGCAAAATCTCTTCGGCATTTGTTATTCTTCCTAAGTTTAATATCTTGTTATCGGGGACTTTTAATTTTAAAAGAGCTCTTTCAGATAATTTACTTAAGGGTCCTACCAAAATTATTTTAGAAAGCATAATATCTGTTGCTAATATTCGTGAAAATTCAATAGAGCGGAGAACCCGGTCTTCTCGACTATTAACTATTCCTATTACCGGTAAATTACTTAAATCGAATATTTCCTTTACGTTTTCCCAGATTAATAAAGCAGAGCGTCGGTCGTTAGCCGCAAAGGCATTGACGAAAAATATAATTTTACCTTCTTTGACTAATTTAAAGATCTTTAAAGCCCCAGGGTCTGGGCTTGCTTTTAACATCCCCCTTAAAGCTACATCTTCTTTTACCCCCAGGAATTTATTGACCCGAAGGGCAATGGAGACATTCTCTTTGAAATTCATATAATGAAATTTATCAATTATTTTACTGGATACATCATCCGGGTCAGCCCAAATAATTTTAGTCTTTAGTTTATCGGCGTGTTCTTTAAAGAAAGAGAGGTAATTTTTTTCTGCAGTCACTAGCACCCCCTCTTGCGGAATAGTAAGCTTTAGTGACTCAGCCATACTATCAAGTCCCGGTCCAACATCTTCTAAATGGTCTTCTCGCACATTGGTGATAACACCGATGGTCGATTTTACCATCTTGTGTTCTGAAACCCATTGTAGTTCCGGGCTAAT
>JAUVOA010000064.1 GCA_030599445.1 Atribacterota bacterium
TAAAAAAATGCCTGGAATGTTATATCAAATGTTGAGACCTGACCCCCGATAGTAGTGATAACAGTAAATTATTGTAATTTTGTGAGTGGCTATTCTTACAGAAAAAAAGGAGGTGAAGGGATTTCTTAAGTAATTATAGAATAGAAGTTAATTCTAATGTTGCGACTAATTAATTTGCTAAAATGATCTGTTTTTTTATGTATTTTAAAATAATTAAAGGAGAATTAAAATGAAAAGAATAAAATTATTGTTAGGTTTTAGCGTATTAGTACTGGTACTATGTATGGCTTCTTTAGGGGTAATGGCTGCCGATAAACCACCGGTAGTTATCGGTTTGCAAGGACCTATAACTGGACCATATGCTGTTGAAGGTGAAATGGCTAAACAGTGTGTGGAAATTGCTGCCCAAATGATTAATGAAAAGGGTGGAATTTTAGATGGTAGAATGATTGAAATTAGGGTAGCTGATGATGCTTGCCAGCCAAAAGCAGGTGCACTAGCGGCAATGAAATTAATAACTCAAAAGGATATAGTTGCTGCCATTCAAACTTACGGTTCTTTTGTTGTTCTTCCCGCTTCTGATATATACGAAAAATTCCAAAAAGTAAATATTGCTTATGGTGCAACTATTACCGATCTTACTGAAAGAGGGTTGAAATATTTTTTCCGTACTTGCGGAAGAACCGATACTCAAGCTAAATTTTTTGCAGATAAAGTTGTGCCTTACTTTGATGCTAAAAAAATTGCTATAATGAATAACAACACAAGCTTTTCCGTAGGGCTTGCTGAAGAGACCAGAGAAGCATTACAATCAAGAATAGACGCTGGAGAAGTAGAAATAGTCTATTTTGATGCAATTAATCCAGAAGAAACTGATTTTACTGTACCTCTAACTAAACTAAGAGAAACTAATCCAGATGTATTCTATTACACCGGTCATTTCCCGGAAGCAGGATTAATAATCCGACAGGCACGCGAAATTGGAATCGAAGCAATATTTGTAGGCGGAGATGCGGTAGTTAATGAAGATTTTATCAATATTGCTGGTATAGAATATGCCAAAGGTGTTTATCAAACTCAGGAAGCTTTAATTGAATATTTTACCAATCCTGAAGCAATGGCATTCAAAGAAGCCTATAAGGCGAAGTATAATACTCTTCCCTCCAGCCCCTGGTCAGTTTATGCTGCCGATGCTCTATGTGTATTAGCAGAAGCTATCGATAAATCTGGTTCCACCGATTCAGATGTTATTGCTGATTATCTGAGGAATAAGATGGATAAATTCCCCAGCATAACCGGTCCAGTAGGTTTTGATGAAATTGGTGACCGAGTAGGAAGCAGTATTAATCTTTATGTAGTAAACGAAGATGGAAGTTCCTCAATTTGCGATACTAAATAAAAGCGAGGTAAGATACGAAGATGAAAATTATTTTAGAGCAGTTACTTAACGGATTGACCATAGGTTCATTTTATGCTCTTATTGCTCTTGGTTATTCTATGGTATATGGGGTAATGAAGTTGATTAATTTTGCGCATGGAGATTTATTTGCCCTGGGTTCTTACCTTGGATTTACCCTTCTCGTATCAGGCTCTGCCTATGCTACCGTTACCTTTGGTATATGGGGCGGCATGATTGCGGCTATGTTAATAGCCGCAATCGGCATAGGAATTGCCGGTACTTTAATAGAGCGAATTGCCTATCGTCCAATATACCCAGCTGGCCGTCTTCCTGCAGTAGTATCAGCATTAGGTGCTTCAATTGTTATACAAAATGGGATAATGGTTATTTGGGGGCCGCGCCCGCAAGCTTACTCATCACAGGTTGTCCCTTCGGTTATTTTAAATATAGGGGGGATTAAAATTACTTTAATGCAGATAGTAGTTTTAATTATTTCCTTTATTCTTATGGGACTTTTGTTTTATATTATTCAAAAAACGACATTTGGTGCCGCTATCCGTGCTTGTGCTTTGGATAGAGACACTGCCGCTTTAATGGGGATAAACATTGAAACAATTATATTTTTTATATTTGCTTTAGGCCCTGCTTTAGGAGGAATGGCGGGAGTAATGGTAGGTATGTATTATAGAAAGATTAGTTTTACTATGGGATGGAACTATGGATTAAAAGCCTTTACTGCTACTATTCTGGGAGGCATTGGCAATATCCCGGGAGCAATGATTGGTGGGCTTCTTTTAGGGATATTGGAAATGTTAGGTTCTGTTTACATTTCTACTGCCTATAAGGATGTGTTTGTATTTATAATTTTAATATTAGTATTAATTTTTCGTCCTACAGGTCTTTTGGGTGAAAAAATTGCAGAAAAAGTATAAAGGGGCGAAAAAATGAAATTAAACAAAAATGTAAACCAAAAAAACAGTATATTTAAAAATTGGCTGGTTATCTTAGTAGCAATTTTATTTATAATATTACCTTTTATAATAAATGCTTATTGGGTAGATGTCTTATTTTTTTTCGGAGTCTATGCTCTCTTAGGACTTAGCTTAAATATTGTTTTGGGAGAAGTAGGGCTTTTTGATTTAGGACATATGGGATTTATGGCTATTGGAGCTTACACTACAGCAATTCTTAATACCACATTTGGAATTCCTATAATTATTTTACTGCCAGTAAGTGCAATTTCGGCAGGTGCCTTTGCCTGGTTAGTCTGTTCTCCAATCATCCATTTAAGAGGGGATTATCTGTGTATCGTAACTATCGGAATGGGTGAAATTGTACGGCTTACTTTGAATAACAATCCATTTGGAATAACCGGTGGTTCAAATGGAGTCTACGGAATCGATTTTCCTTCATTTGGTAGTATTTTTGTAGTTGATAATTCTACTAAATTTTATTATTACATATGGTTAATAGTCGGACTAACCATCATCGGGTTGGTTAATTTACAGCGTTCACGAATTGGTAGAGCCTGGAATTGTATTCGAGAAGATGAAATAGCTGCTGAATCGACCGGAATTGATGTCAGATACTATAAATTATTGGCTTTTGTTTTAGGAGCAGGTTTAGCCGGGGTAGCGGGTAATATTTATGCGAGCAAATTAATGATAGTATCTCCGGAGAGTTTTAGTTTTATGGAATCCTGTATGCTCTTCTGCATCGTATTAATCGGAGGAATGGGTTCTATACCCGGCGTTTTAATCGGTGCTGCCGCCATCAGTCTTTTCCCAGAGGTGTTTCGTGCTTTTGCTCAGTACCGAATGTTAATATTTGGAGTAGCAATGGTGATTATGATGATCTTTAGACCCGGTGGTATCTGGCCCAGAAAAAGGGGAGCTTTCGAATTTAAGCCACTTTTAATGAAAGCAGGAGAAGAAAATGGCTAAAGAAAATAATAATATGGAAACAATAATAAGAACCAAGCAAGAAAACGAAGGAAAAAATAAAATTAACAAAGTTGTTTTACAAACCGATAAACTTACTAAAAAATTCGGTGGTTTAATCGCGGTAAATAATTTTGATCTTAAAGTAAGTCAAGGAGAAATCAGTAGTCTGATAGGCCCTAACGGAGCAGGAAAAACTACCGTTTTTAACGTAGTTACCGGTATATATAAAGCTGATGGTGGAAAGGTTCTTTTCAAAGGGGAAGACCTTGCGGGCAAAAAGCCCCATCAGATTATAAAAAAGGGGATTGCACGAACTTTTCAAAACATTAGGCTTTTTTCTAACATGACCTGTCTGGAGAATGTTATGGCCGGCCAGCACTGCCGCAGTAAGGAAGGAACCTGGTCTTCTGTTTTACAAACTCCCGGGCAAAAAAAAGAAGAATTAGAAATTAAGAAAAATGCCGAAAACCGCCTTAAACAGGTTGGATTATGGAAATGGCGAGATGAATTAGCAAAGAATATTGCTTATGGTAATCAAAGAATGTTAGAAATTGGTCGAGCCTTGGCTACCAATCCAGATTTATTAGTTTTGGACGAACCAAGCAGCGGTCTAAATGATAAAGAATCTGAAGACCTGATGGACTTTCTTAAAGAAATAATAAAAGATAACTTAACTATTTTACTTATTGAACACGATATGAATGTAGTAATGGGAATTTCTCATTGGGTTACAGTAATGGACGAAGGCAAAAAAATTGCTGAGGGTTTACCCGAAGAAGTATATAGTAATCCTCAAGTAATTGAAGCTTACTTAGGCAAAGACGAAGAGGAGGAAGAATAGTAATATGTCTACATTATTAAAAGTAGAAGATTTAAAAATATTTTATGGTTCTATTGAAGCTCTTAAAGGAATTTCCTTAGAAGTAAAAGAAGGTGAAATAGTTACAGTATTGGGAGCAAATGGGGCTGGAAAAAGCACTCTTTTAAGGGCTATCTCCGGATTATTACCCATTCGCAGCGGAAAGATTAAATTAGATAACCAAGAACTTAACAATGTTAAGGCATTCAAAATAGTTATGGGGGGTATTTCGCACGTACCCGAGGGTCGAAAAGTATTTGTAACTCTTACAGTCGATGAAAATCTTAATTTGGGTGCATATACTCGAAGAAAGGACAAAAAGTATATTAAAGAATCTAAAGAAAGGGTTTATGATTTATTTCCTATTCTCAAAGCGCGGCGTAATCAATTATCCGGAACATTATCAGGTGGTGAACAGCAAATGTTAGCAATGGGAAGAGGTTTAATGAGCACCCCCCGTATCTTGCTTCTGGATGAACCTTCCCTGGGTTTGGCTCCTTTATTAGTAAAACAAATTTTCCAAATTATCCGTGAAATTAATGATCAAGGCATATCAATATTATTAGTAGAACAAAACGCCCGCAAAGCATTAAGTATCGCTGACAGGGGATATGTGCTGGAAACCGGGAATATTACTATTAGCGGATTAGCTTCCGATTTAAAGAGCAATAAAAAAGTCCAGGAAGCCTACCTGGGAGGCGCTGCCCTTAAGAAGAGGAAATAAAGTAATTAGCGTGGAGCGTTTAGCGTGTAGTAAGTTAGTATTGCGTATCGCGTTATAGTTAACCGGTTACCTAGTTTGCCAGTTAAGTTATCCGATATTCATTTCTTCAATCAATACGCGATATGAATATATTAGTGTAAAATTAATTTAATTAGGGTAAAAAAATAAAGAAAAAAATGATTCTATAAGCTTTAAAAAAACCATAGATTGTAATATAAATTGTTTATATTCAATACATCTATGGTTTTTTGCTTATAAAAGAAAATTATTTTTAGAAAACATTATGTTTTACAATAAATCATTATTAGTGTAAAATTAATTGTGCATAGTTAAATAAAGAAAAATAGTTGTCGTTATTGTTTTTTCTGGGTCTTTTCTCCTTCTTTACTCGATACGCGATACTCGATACGCAATACGAATACAAAATCATTGAAAAATATTGTTATTTTTGATATATTAAGCTTAAAATAGTATTTCGTATTTCGTTTTAAATTTTTAGTTTAAGATGAAAGTAATTAATATATTAAACAGTATAATATTTACACTATATGCTATTATTATATACTAACGACAATTCACTAACGACTGGATTTCTATACGCTAAACGCTACACACTATACTGTTTACGAGATACGAAAAAATATAGAGGACAAAAAATTATGATTAAAAAAGAGAAAAAGTTGTATTTTGATAACGAACTTATCGGTTTAAAGGAAAGTCTGACGAAGATGGCAAATTTGGTCGAAGAAGCAATTGATATGTCTATAAAGTCTTTGGTTGAACAGGATTTGGATTTAGCGGCAAAGGTAATTGAGAATGATGATATAATTGATAAAATGGAATTAGATATCGAAGAACAGTGTTTGCAGATGATTGCCCTACGTCATCCCATTGCTAAAAATTTAAGGATAATCGGCTGTGGTTATAAGACCGTATCTGATTTAGAAAGAGTAGCCGATCATGCCGTGGATATAGCTAAAGCCAGCCAATATCTATCTACCAAATCCATGGTAAAGCCCCTAATAGATATTCCTCGTATGGCTGAAATTGCTCAAAATATGTTGAAAGATGGCTTAAATGCCTATTTTAACGGAGATGTAGAATTAGCCAAGGAAGTATGGGCAAGAGATAATACGGTTGATGATTTAGATAAACAGATATTTCGTGAACTCTTAACTTTTATGATGGAAGACCCCCATACTATCAGCAGGGCGATTCATTTGATCTTTGTTTCTAATAATATTGAACGTATTGCCGACCATGCAACAAATTTAGCAGAGAGGGTAGTATATATCGTTAACGGAGAAAGAATAAAAAATTATTCCAAAAGCGATAAAGAAACATAGAGCATGAAACTTTAAGATTAATTGAATTAATGTTTATATTTTTTTTTGACCAATCAAAAAGTTAAAAATAAATAAAAAAAAGGTTATAGTTTGTGGAAATAATCAAAAATAATTTGGAAATAATAAATGAAAAAATAAAAAAAGCAGCCTTAAGGACGAATAAAAATCCTGAAGAAATAAAATTAGTAGCCGTAACCAAAACCGCTACTATAAAGCAAATAAAAGAAGCTATAAGTGTTGGGGTAAAAATAATTGGCGAAAATAAAGTTCAGGAAGCCAAAGAAAAATATCAAATTTTGAGTGCCGATATAGAGTGGCATTTGGTTGGACATCTGCAGACTAATAAGGTAAAATACGCTATAGAAATATTTGATCTTATTCACTCTGTAGATAGTATAAAATTAGCTAAAGAGATAGATAAACGTTCCCTGCAATTCGGGATGATAACTAATATTTTAGTTGAGGTGAATGTTTCCGGGGAAGAAACAAAATATGGAATTAAACCGGAAGAAGTAGAGCCTTTTTTAAAAGAAATATCTGAATTTTCCAGAATAAGGGTCAGAGGCTTAATGACTATTGCGCCAATAGCGGAAGACAAAGAAGAAGTTCGGCCATATTTTAGGAAACTCAGGAAATTATTCGAGAAAATAAAGATTGAAAATATGAAGAATATTAGAATGGATTATCTTTCCATGGGGATGACTGAAGATTTTGAGGCAGCTATTGAAGAAGGCGCGAATATGGTTAGAATCGGCAGGGGAATATTCGGATTTCACTAACGACTAATTTAAATTACCAGAATAAATTGATAAAATCGGAAGGAAAATATTATACATGTTTTTACTGATTCAAATAATTAACACAGTTTTCAGACTTTACAGTTATTTAATTTTAGCGAGGATATTTTTAGCCTGGATACCCATAGATCGCTACAACCCTGTGGTGCAGTTTATCTATAGAGTTACCGAACCGCTTTTAGCGCCCTTTAGGATTATATTGCCTTTAGGGGGTATGGGGTTAGATCTTTCTCCGATAATTGTCTTTTTTTTACTAAACTTACTTCAAAGAGCACTAATTAATATACTTGTTAGTATAGCTCTTTAAAGCATATATAAAATAAATTTAATTGATGAAATATCAAATGAGGGAGGTTAATTGAATGAGAATTACACCAATGGATATCGAGCAACAAGAATTTACCAAGTCATTCAGATGATACAACGAAGAAGAAGTGGATGATTTCTTAGACAAGATAGTAAAAGACTACGAAGAATTAATAAATGAAAACGTAAGACTTAATGAAGAAATAGAAAAGATGCAAGAAAAATTAAAAGAATTTAGCGAGATTGAAGAAACTTTAAGAAGCGCTTTATTAAATGCCCAAAAATCTGCCGAAGAGATGAAGGGCAGGGTAGAGAGTGAAGCAAAAATAATCATAGAAAAAGCAGAGCTGGA
>JAUVOA010000027.1 GCA_030599445.1 Atribacterota bacterium
AATACTTTTTTTAGATATTCTCCAGTAAATGAATTCTTATTATGTGCTATTTCTTCAGGAGTTCCCTTAGCCACAACTCTTCCTCCCTCTTCTCCCCCTCCTGGACCAAGATCAATAATATGATCTGCTGATTTAATTACTTCTAGGTTATGTTCAATTACCATAACTGTATTCCCGGCTTCTACTAACCTATCTAGAACATTGAGTAATTTTTTTACATCATCAAAATGCAAGCCAGTGGTAGGTTCATCTAAAAGGTATATGGTTCTTCCTGTACTTTTAATACTTAATTCTTTAGCTAATTTTACTCTTTGCGCTTCACCACCGGATAGAGTGGTGGCGGATTGTCCCAATTTTATATATCCTAATCCTACATCATATAAAGTTTGTAATTTTCTTTTTATCATAGGGATGGCTGCAAAAAATCCCAGAGCTTCTTCAACAGTCATATCTAATATCTGGGCTATATTTTTACTCTTATATTTTATATCTAAAGTTTCACGATTGAACCTTTTGCCTTTACAAACTTCACAGGGTATAAATACATCAGGTAAAAAATACATTTCAATCTTTATTATCCCTCCACCCTGACAGGCCTCACATCTTCCACCTTTTACATTAAAGCTAAATCTACCCGCTTTATAACCTCTAATTTTAGCTTCTTTTGTCCTGGAAAATATTTCTCTAATCGGAGTAAAAGCTCCAGCGTAAGTAGCAGGATTAGAGCGAGAAGTTCTACCTATGGGTGATTGATCGATAATTATCACTTTATCAATATTTTCTATTCCTTCAATCTTATAATAATTACCAGGGTGAACTCTGCTCTTATAAATTTTTTTGATTAAAGCTTTATACAAGGTCTCCTCAACCAAAGTACTTTTCCCGGAACCAGATACTCCAGTAATACAAGTAAATGTACCCAAAGGAATAGATACATCAATATTTTTTAAATTGTACTGGCGAGCTCCGCGAATCTTTAAATATTCCCCATTACCTTTTCTTCTCTTGGAGGGGACATTGATTTTACTGAAGTGGCTCAGATATTTTCCGGTAATAGACTTCTTATTTTTTATAATATCTTTAATGTTGCCCTTCGCTACTAAATATCCACCGTGTATCCCTGCACCAGGTCCAAGATCCACAATATAATCTGCGATTCTCATTGTAGCTTCATCATGTTCAATTATTATCACCGTATTCCCTAAATCTCTCAGCTTTATCAAGGTTTGTAAAAGCTTATAATTATCTTTTTGATGTAAGCCAATACTCGGTTCATCTAAAATGTAAAGTACTCCGGTTAAGCTCGAGCCAATCTGGGTAGCTAAACGAATTCTCTGGTTTTCTCCTCCTGCTAATGTAGAAGATGAACGAGATAAGGTTATATAATTTAAACCTACATTGCTTAAAAAGCTTAATCTATTTTTTATTTCTTTCAAAATTTGGCCGGCAATAAACTTTCTTCTTTCGTTTAATTTTAATTTTTCAAAAAAATTATAATTCCATTTAATAGATCTCTCAGCAATATCCGCTATAGAGAAACCGTCAATAGTTACATTTAAGCTTTCTGGACGAAGTCTTTTACCCTCGCAAGAGGGACAAGGTCCAATATTCATAAACTTTTGTATCTCTGAACGAATATATTCTGATTTAGTTTCTCGATATCTTCTTTTTAAATTATTAATTACTCCCTCAAAAGAATTTTCATGACTCCAATAGGTAGATTGTTCATCATTCTGATATTCAAAGGGTATCTTTATTCCTCCCGAGCCGTATAATATAATCTCCTGAAATTCAGATTTTAATTTAACGAAAGAGGTGTTAAGGTTGAAACCATAAAAATCGGCTAATCCCTTTAGTATATGATATAAATATTTTCCTTTAACCTCTCCCCAGGGAACTAAGGCGCCCTGCAGTATAGATTTGTTCTTGTCCGGCACAATTAATTCAGGATCAAATTCCATTTTAAAGCCTAAACCACTACAAGCAGGACAGGCTCCATAAGGATTATTAAATGAAAAGATTCGTGGAGCAATTTCTGGTAAATTAATTCCACAGCTGGGACAAGAAAAATGCTCGCTAAACATCTTTTCTTTACCACCTTCTATATCAATTACCACTATTCCTTCACTTAAATTTAAAGCAGTTTCGATAGAACCAGCCAAACGAGCCTTTATTTCAGGCTTTATTAACAATCTGTCTACCACAACTTCTATATTATGATTTTTATACCTATCGATTTTTATATCTTCTTCTACTTCGAAAGTGTTTCCATCAACTCTTACTCTAACAAATCCTTTTTTTTGAATATCTTCTAATATTTGTTTGTGTTCACCTTTTTTAAAACGAATTATCGGGGCTAAAACTTGTATTTTTGTTCCCTGGGATAAATTTAAAATTTGATCAACCATTTGTTCGACCGTCTGCTTGCTAACCCGTCTACCACACTGTGGGCAATGAGGTATTCCAATCCGGGCAAAAAGTAACCGTAAATAATCATAAATTTCTGTTACAGTACCTACTGTAGAGCGAGGATTCTTACTTGCTCTTCTCTGATCAATTGAAATCGCTGGTGATAATCCCTCAATGTAATCCACGTCAGGTTTTTTCATTCTTTCCATAAATTGACGAGCATAAGAAGACAAAGATTCAATATATCTTCTCTGACCTTCTGCATAAATCGTATCAAAAGCTAAAGAAGATTTACCAGAACCGCTCAATCCAGTAATTACAATTAATTTGTTTCTGGGTATCTCCAAATTAATATTCTTTAAGTTATGTTCTCGAGCCCCTTTAATTATTATCTTAGTTTGAACCACTTAATATCTCTCCTTTATTGGTTACCTAGTTAGTTGGTTAGTTGGTATACTGGTTAATAGAGAAATTAATCAATTCGCTAATATACTAATAATAAAGCAACTCTTCTTCTAACTAATTAACCAGGTAACTATCTAACTAAATAACTATATACTGTTTTGCTATTTTATTTCCCCAAATAAAGTTTTCTCTTTTTTTAATCTTCTTATTTCGTCTCTCAACAAGGCCGCTCTTTCAAAATCTAAATTTCTTGCTGCTTGCTTCATCTCTTTCTCTAAGGATTTTATCAATAACCATAAATTACTTTGACTTAAGTATTTTTCGTGTTCCTCATTAACAGTAGAAAAATCTTCGAAATCATTTATATTATTAATAATAGCAAATTCTTCTACCGGCTTAGTTATGGTTTTAGGGATTATTTCGTATTTACGATTATATTCTAATTGTATTTTCCTTCTTCGATTAGTTTCTTTCACTGCCCTTCTTATCGACCCAGTAATATTTTCGCAATACAAAATAACTGTGCCGTTTATGTTTCTTGCTGCTCTCCCCATAGTCTGAATTAAAGAAGTTTCTGACCTTAAAAAACCTTCTTTATCTGCATCCAAAATAGCTACTAAAGATACTTCAGGGAGGTCTAATCCTTCTCTTAAAAGATTAACTCCTACTAGCACATTAAATTTACCCAATCTTAAATCCTTTAAAATGTTAATCCTTTCCAAAGTCTTAATCTCTGAATGAAGATATTTTGCTTTTATATTAATTTCTTCCAAATACTCAGCTACATCTTCGGCCATTCTTTTAGTTAAAGTAGTCACTAATACTCTCTCTTTTTTTTCCGTCCTTTTTTTTATTTCTGCTATCAAGCTATCAATCTGATTTTTAGCCGGTTTTAAAATTATCTCCGGGTCAACTAATCCGGTGGGTCTGATAATCTGCTCAACTATTTGCTTACTTCTTTCTGATTCATATTTGGCTGGGGTTGCTGAAACGAAGATAACTTTATCCATATAATTTTCTATTTCTTTAAAATACAGTGGCCTATTATCATAGGCAGAAGGTAGACGAAAACCATATTCTACCAAACTATCCTTTCGAGACTTATCGCCCGCAAACATACCTCTTAATTGAGGAATAGTAACGTGGGATTCGTCAATAAACATCATAAAGTCAGAAGTAAAATAATCTAACAAAGTTGCCGGGGGTTCTCCTGATTTTCTTCCGCTAATATGACGAGAATAGTTCTCAATTCCACTGCAATACCCTACTTCTTTTAACATTTCTAAATCATATTTAGTTCTTTGTTCTAACCTTTGAGCCTCTAAGAGCTTTCCCTCTTTTTTAAAATGTTTTAATCTTTGTTTTAATTCTTCTTCAATAGATAAAATTGCTCTTTCCAATTTATCTTTAGTAGTAACAAAGTGTTTTGCAGGATAAACTATCAATTTATCTCTCCTCTTTATAACTTTTCCGGTTAGAGGATCTATCTCGGAAATTGCTTCTATTTCATCACCCCATAACTCTATACGAAAAGCATATTCTAAGTAGGAAGGAAATATTTCAATTACATCTCCTCTAACTCTAAAACATCCACGGTGAAAATCAATATCATTTCTCTCATAGTGTATATTTATAAGTCTTTCTAAAATATTATCTCTTTTGAAAATTTCGTTCTTACTAATTTTTAATACTAATTCTTGATAATCTTTGGGTGAACCTAACCCGTATATGCAAGATACGCTGGCGACGATAATCACATCCCTTCTTTCTAAGAGGGAACTGGTAGCAGAGAGTCTTAAGCGGTCAATCTCTTCGTTTATAGAGGAATCTTTCTCTATATAAGTATCTGTTCTCGGAATATAAGCTTCAGGTTGATAATAATCATAATAACTTACGAAATATTCCACTGCGTTATCAGGAAAAAACCTTCTAAACTCACTGCACAATTGAGCAGCTAAAGTTTTATTGTGCGAGATAACTAGAGTGGGTAATTGAACTTTTTGAATTACATTTGCCATAGTAAAAGTCTTCCCTGAACCAGTAACTCCCAGTAAAGTTTGATATTTGTAACCATTATTTATACCCTCTACCAATTTTTTTATAGCATGGGGCTGGTCGCCCTGAGGGGGATAATCAGATACCAAATTAAATTTTTGAACCATTTGCAGCACCTTTTAAAAAACTACAACTATAATTAAAATTTAAAACTCACTTTTGTCCTCAAATAATTATACACTTATTAATCGTATATAGTATATAGTGCATGGTATATAGTTAAAAAAATAAAAGACTAGCAGGATAAGAACATATCGATATATCGAGTATCGCATAAAGAGGAATAGTCATTTGGTAAATTGGTTACTTGGTTAGTTAGTTGATGAATTAACATAAAACCAGTTAACTAGTTAACCAACTAACTAAATACTAACGGCTAATACATTAACGGCTAATTTAATGGGAGAATTAGGTTAATCTAAAAATAAATCTACTATTTTTGAATTATTAACATCTACCAAGCCTTTGTTAGTTATTTTAAGATGAGGAGCCACCTCTAAAGATAGGAAGGCGATACTCATAAAAGGATTATCTACTTTAACCCCTAAATTTTTCGCAGTTCTATAAATGGAATCTAAACTTTCTTTCACCTCTAATAAAGGTCTATCTGACATCAAACCAGCAATAGGTAAGGGCAAAGAATCTACTATTTTTTCATTCACTGATATTGCCAATCCGCCTCCCATTTTAGCAATAGCTGCCCCGACATTTAACATATCTTTATCATTAGTACCCACAATTATAATATTATGGGAATCATGGGCAACAGACGATCCTAATGCACCTTTTTTCAGGCCAATACCTTTAACTAAGCCTACACTTACTTTTTCTGAAGCATGATGTCTCTCTACTACAGCAATTTTTAAAACATCCCGCTTGGCATCAGAAACAACAAAGTCTTCTTCGATTTTAGGAACTTCTATAGTTTCTTCAGTAATAATTTGTCCGGGAGTAATTTTTATAACTCTGCATTTATTACCTCTTACTGGAATCTTGAAATCTTCAGGGTAAAGCCACTTGATATTAATTGATCCTCTAATAGATACCTCCAATGGTTTGGGACTTATCTCTGACAACTCTCCGTTTTCGGCAACTAATTTTCCATTATTAAAAACTTTAAGGATGTTAAAATCTTTAAAATTATCAAAAACAACCAAATTAGCTATATAGCCAGGAGCAATTGCACCTAAGTTTCTTAGTCTAAAATATTCGGCAGTATTTAGGGTGGCCATCCTTATGGCAGTAACAGGGTCTATGCCCTTCTTTATAGCAGTTTTTATAATATAATTAATATGCCCCTCTTCAATTAAATCTTTGGGGTGACGATCATCGCAACAAAAGAAACATCTCCTGGAATTATCAAGATTTATAATTGGTAAAAGGTCGATTAAATTTCGAGTAACTGAACCTTCTCTCAACATAATATACATACCTAATCTCAATTTTTCTTTAGCCTCTCCTACTGTAGTACATTCATGGTCAGATCTTATTTGAGCGGAAACATAGGCACAAAGATCCTTGCCGGATAAATTGGGAGCATGTCCGTCAATGCATTTTTTTGAGGATACTACTATTTTATCTAAAACCTCAGGAATTCGATTTAAAACTCCCGGATAATTCATCATCTCTCCCAGCCCTAAAACCCATTTTTCGTCTAAAAGGGGAAATAAATCATTTACGCTAAGGTTTGCTCCGGAAGTTCCTAAAGATGAAGCAGGAACACAAGAAGGAAGCATCATAAAAATATTTAAAGGGTTATATTTGCTGGATTCTAACATATATCTAATGCCTTCTAAGCCTAAAACATTGGCAATTTCGTGAGGATCAATAATTACTGAAGTTGTCCCCATTGGCACTACAGTCCTAGCAAATTCTGAAATTTTTACCATAGAACTTTCTAAGTGAATATGACCATCCATAAATCCGGGAGACAAATAACAATTAGAGATATCTATTTCCTTGTCGGCGTAATATCCTTCCCCTAATCCTACAATCATATCTTTATAAATTGCAACATCAGTAGTATATATTTCTCCGGAAAAAACATTTATTATCTTGCCATTTTTTAATAATAGATCTGCTTTTTCCTCTCCTCGAGCAACTTTAATAATTTCAGCAAGACTCATATTAATCACCCCTTTTCTCGTATTGCGTATTGCGTATAGCGTATTGCGATAGAGAAATAAAAGTAATTCCTTGGGCATATACAATACGCTTCCATTTTTTATACATTATTAATTTCTTAACGAGAGACAAGATGCGCATTTTACTTTTATCTTCTATTTTCTTAACCAGTTAACCAGGTAACTAACTAACCAATTAACTAATTTTACCCGCTTTACGCTAAAGATATAAGTTCCTGCCATATCTTTTCTACTTGTTCTCTAGTCGTATTCAGTGAATTACTATTATCTATTACATAGTCAGCCGTTTTAACTTTTTCTTTCATTGGCATTTGAGATTTTATCCTCTGTAAGGCTTCTTCTTTAGATAAATTATTTCTCCTAATTAATCTCTTTACTTGTTCATCTTCATTTATATATACGACTATTATCTTATCCATTAATCTATCCATCTTAGCTTCATAGATTAAGGCAGCATCAATAATTAATATTTTTTCCTGACTACGAGTTTTATCTTTTGCTAAATTTATCTCTTTTTTAATCAATTTTATTATTTCAGGATGAGTAATTTCATTTAATTTCTTTAAGAGGGCTTGATCTGTAAATACTATTTTACCTAATTTTTCTCTATCAATAGTCAGGTCATTTTGTAAAATATCTTTCCCAAATAATCTAGTTATTTTTTTCCAGGCAGGTCTGTGGGGTAAAATTACACTATGACCAAGTTCATCAGCATCAACAATTTTGGCATCTAAATCTTTAAACATTGATGCTACTGTACTTTTACCGCCTACAATTCCGCCCGTAAGACCAATAATCAATTTAATAACGCCTCCCCTGAATTAGTTGTTAGTGAATAGCTAACGTATAGCAATTTTGTGTATCTCGTATCTAGTATCTCGTATCTCGTATCTCGCCGGAAATACAAGATATATTAATTAAGTTTGTAATCATATGAGATTCGTGATTAATTTTTTCTAATATAATTTTTTTATTCTCTTCGTTTATATATTTTAGCTCTGCAGTTACTTTATGCCATGCTAATCTGGTAGTTAATTAATTTATAGACAGGCGAGACGCCTGTCCTACGGTTTACTTATCTAGGGGCAGACACAAGGTCTGCCCCTACATGTTATACATTATTATTTTCTTCACGAGATACGAACTTGGCTTCTGTTTTTTATTTTCTTAACCAGGTAACCAGGTAACTAACTAACCAACTAACTAATTCTTTACGAGATACGATTCACGAGATACGAGTTATTCTCTGCGCTCCACGCTAGATTTACTATCCGCTCTACGCTATCAGGGGCGTATGCAATACGCCCCTACTTCTTTCTCTTTTTATTTTCTTTACTATATACTATATACTACATACTATATACTAAGAAAGTTCTGCCCAATTATTACCCGTCTTTAAATTTACTTTTATAGGAACAGAAATTTCTAAACTATGTTCCATAATCTCTTTAATTATGGATTTAACTTTTTCTAACTCTGGCTTGTAAACCTCAAATATTAATTCATCATGTATTTGGAGTAGTAATCTACTTTTAAATTGTTCTTTTTTAAAAGATTCATCTATTTTAATCATAGCTAATTTTATTAAATCAGCTGCGCTTCCTTGAATTGGAGCGTTAATAGCAATTCTTTCATTAAATTCACGGATATTTTTATGTTTACTGTTAATGCCTTCTAATTATCTCCTTCGATTTAATAGAGTTAATACATAGCCCTTCTTCCGAGCTTCCTCTTTCTCCCTTTCAATATATTTTTTTACCCCTTGATATCTACAAAAATAATTATTAATATATTTTTCGGCTTCCTCTCTCCCTGCCCCCAAATTACGCGCTAATCCATAACTGCTCATTCCATAAATAATACCAAAATTAATTACCTTGGCCATTCTTCTCATCTGCTCGCTAATTATATTTTGATCAAGGTTAAATATTCCCGAGGCAGTATGAGCATGGATATCTTCATCATTTTTAAAAGCATTAAGCAAACTTTCATCCCGAGAGAGATGAGCTAAAATACGCAACTCTATCTGAGAATAATCTACGGATAATAGCACAAGCCCTTCCTCTGCGATAAAAGCTTTTCTAATTTCTCTACCCATTTCGGTTCTGATGGGAATATTTTGAAGATTAGGCTCACTGCTGCTTAATCTTCCAGTAGAAGTAATAGTTTGATGAAAAGAAGTGTGTATCCTCTTGGTTTTACTGTTAACCAAAAAGGGTAATTTGTCGATATAAGTATTCTTTAGCTTGTCTAATTCTCTATGTTCCAGAATGAAAGACACAACCTTGTGCTGGGGAGCTAAAGTATTAAGTACATCCGCATTGGTAGAATAGCCAGTTTTTGTCTTTTTTATTACCGGCAGTTTTAATCTTTCGAAAAGTACAACACTTAACTGTTTAGGAGAATTAATATTAAATTCCGTTCCAGATAAATTATAAATAGTTTTTTTCAACTCTTCGAGACGGGTATCTACTTGTTGGGACATCTCTTTTAAAAAATCAATATTCACTTTAATACCATTGATTTCCATATCTCCTAATATTTTTACTAAAGGCATTTCTATTTTTCTAAATAATGAAATTAAATTTTTTTCTTCCATTTTTTCTTCTAAAATATCTTTTAATTTCAATATATTTTGAGCGTTCTCGCAAGCATCTTCTATGCTTATGCTCATAATAGCCTTTTTTTTAATTTCTTTATCTTCATTTTTAAAATATTTTAAATATTCCCAGAATAAATCCCTTAAACCATAGCTCTCTCTTGAAGGATTTAACAAATAAGCAGCAATCATAGTATCAAAATTATTTCCTTCTATTCCAACTTTATGCCTACAAAGCACTATGAAATTAAACTTAAGGTTATGGCTAATTTTAATAATTCCTTGGTTTTCAAAACAGGGACGCAATTTACTTAAAACTAATTCGAGAGAAAGACATTTGGAATTTTCTATTAAATTTAAAGCAAATAACGGGATATAATAATTTTCATTATCTTTAAAACTGAGGGCAATTCCTAAAATATTTGATGAAATAGCATTGTCTGAGGAAGTTACTAAATAGAAAGAAAGGTATTTCCTTTCTATAATTTTATTAGTCAATCCCTCTAATTTTTCTTCAGTGTCAATCAAATTGAATTTTAACTTAGTTTTTTCATGATTAATTTTAGGAGCAATCTTTTTTAATAGGTTTTTAAATTCTAATTTTTTAAATATTTTCCACAATTTTTCGTAATTTGGCAGTTTAACTTTAAAAGAATCAAAATCGTACTTTATGGGAACTTCTCTTACAATAGTAGCCAACAGTTTACTCATCTTAATCTGGCTTTTATATTTTTTTATCTGCTCTCTCAGAGATTTTTTAGAAATTTTGTCGGTATTATTCAAAATATTTTCTAAGCTACCAAATTCTTTAATTAAGGCTACAGCAGTTTTTTCTCCTATACCCGGAACACCCGGAATATTATCAGAAGAATCTCCTTTTAAGGCTAAAATATTCACTATTTTCTCCGGATCTACTCCATATTTTTTCTTTATATCTTCTTCATCATAGATTTTAACCTCAGTTACTCCCTTGATAGTAGTCATTACCTTAGTATGAGGAGAGATAAGCTGAAAAGCGTCTTTGTCTCCGGTAACAATAATGGTATTACAATTTCTTTTTTCTGCTTCC
>JAUVOA010000121.1 GCA_030599445.1 Atribacterota bacterium
GGATTGAAACTGTTCATAAGACAAGATTATATCTCTGGGGTCAATAGAAATATACGCCAGACCAACTTTTTCACTTACTATAGCAAATTTTATATCTCCCATAGTTTTAAACCGTTTTAAGCCATCTTCTTCTATTATTTCTCCCCAAAGAAGGTTTTCCGGAACTTGTTTAATAATTTTACCATCCAAAAGGGAAATCACCTCATCTGCCAAACGATAGGCCTGGGAAAGGTCGTGAGTAGCAAATATTACAGTGGTTTTAATTTCTTTCTTTATTTTTTTAATAATTCTTTCCACTACATCTATGTGCTTTTGATCTATACTTGCGGTGGGCTCATCTAAAAAAAGAACTTCTGGCTCTATCACTAAGGCCCTGGCAATTACCACTCGTTGAGCTTCTCCGCCCGACAATTGGTTCGCTTTTCTATCTTTAAAACCGGAAAGTCCTACTATATTTAAAGCACTTCTAATTCTACTTTTTTGAACTTTAGAAGGAATTGATCTTATTTTTAATCCATAGGCAATATTATCATAGACTGTAGAATGAAATAAGAAGGGATCCTGATTTACTAAAGTCATTCTCCTTCGAATCTCTAAGGTATCAGAATTTGATTTATTGGTAATTTCTTGATCATAAAAAAATATTTGACCTTCATCTGGTTTCTCTAATAAATTTAAAATATTGAGCAAAGTGGTCTTGCCCGACCCATTTGGGCCGACAATAGCATAAATCCTACCCTCTTGAAAATTCAAATTATCTATACCTAATACAATTTTACTATTATAAATTTTCTTTAAATTTCTAACTTTAAATATTAATTTATCCATATTTTAAGTTTACACTCTCTTACTTTGAAAATAGTGGAGTAAAATATTTATACTAAAAGCGACAAATAATAATATAATTCCCAGGGCGATAGCAAAACCAAACTCTCCCTTGGTAGTCTCCAGGGCAATGGCAGTGGTCATGACCCGGGTACTTCCTTTTATATTTCCTCCTAACATCATAGCAGCCCCAACCTCGGCAATTACTCTTCCAAATCCAGTAATTACCGCAGCTAACACTGCATAACGGGCTTCTTTAATCACCATCCAGGCAGATTGGGCTTCAGTTGCTCCCAGAGTCACTGCGGTATTCCTAACCCTTTTATCAATTCCCTGTACCGCCGAATGAGTGAGAGCGATAATTATAGGGACAGCTAATATAAATTGTCCAAAAATCATAGCTGAAGGAGTATATAATAATTCAAAGACTCCCAGTGGTCCTCTTCGAGAAATTAAAGAATAAACAATCAGTCCTATAACTACTGTTGGTAAGGCCAGTAGGGTATTCACTAAAGCTACACTAAATCTTTTCCCCCAATAATCTTTTACCGCCATTAAAAATCCTAAATATACTCCCAATAATGAGGCTAAAATAACAGCGGTTAACGATACTTTTAATGAAAGTAAGACGATATTGAATATTTCACTATCTAAAGTGAAGATTAATTGAAAAGCCTTCTGTATACCTTCAATAATAAAATCCAAAATATCACCTCGATTAATAAATTCGTATCGCGTGAAGAGGAATAGTTAGTTGGTTATTTGGTTACATGGTTAGTTAGTTGATGAATTAATATAAAACCAGTTAACTATCTAACCAGCTAACTAATTAACTTTATCTATTTAATTGCCATAGGATGGAAAAGGATTTCTCCTTCTTTCTTATATTCTCCAATTATTTTCTGGCCTTCCACTGAAGTGATCCAGGCAATTAATTGCATGGCTTCTATATATTTCACCTGAGGATAACGAGCAGGATTAACTGCCATTATGCCATAAGGATTAAAGAGTAGAGCATCTCCTTCGGAAAGAATAATTAAATCTATCTTATTCTTATAAGCTAAAAATGTGCCTCTATCACATAGGATGTAAGCTTGTTTCTCGTAGGCGATCTGCAAGGCTGCACCCATCCCCTGGCCAATTTCCATATACCATTTTCCTTCAGGATAAATCTTCGCATTTTGCCATAAACTTTTTTCTTTCTTATGAGTTCCGGAATCATCATCCCGGGAAATAAAACAGGCTTTCCGATTAGCAATTTTTTTTAAAGCTGAGGTTACATTGCTCTCCCCTTTAATCTCTGCCGGGTCATTACATGGTCCAAGAATAATAAAATCATTAAACATAACATCTCTTCTGTTTACTCCACAACCTTCTTCAATAAATTTATCCTCTGCTGCTCGGGCATGAACTAATACTACATCTACATCTCCATTCTCTCCTAGCGCAAGAGCCTTCCCGGTACCAACCGCAATAACATCAACCTTAATCCCAAATTTTTCTTCGAAAGGAGGTAATAAAACCCCCAGCAGTCCTGAATTCTCCGTACTGGTAGTAGTAGCTAATTTCAGGTGAATAGGGCTAGCATAAACTGAACTAATTAATATCATACTAACAGCAAATAAAAACACTGCCTTTAAAATAATGTTTCTCTTCATCGATATTTCTTTCCTTTCTTGTAATTAAATTTAAAACCACACAACAAAAAAACCAACACTGTGTCCGGTGTTGGTTTACAAGTTTAACTCATAATATCAGTCCTCCTTTCCAAACACGGGAGGAATAAGAGTTTCCTCTTATTCCCTATCGGCTAATCCACCATCGTTTTCACCTTAGGTGTGATAGCTCGGAGAATGTTTTTTTATAAAAGAGCAATGAGCAAGAAATATCTTCGTATATTATAATATTTTTTCTTTATTTAAGCAAGAACACTCGTATCTCGTATCTCGTGAATCGTATCTCGTAAAGAATAGCGTGGAGCGTATAGGGAAATACAGTATAATAGTCGTTGATCGTTGGTATTTATTAAAAAAATACAAAAGATGTAAAATCGATTAGTCACCCACCCCTCGTAGGACAGGCGTCCCGCCTGTCTATTCCGGATTATATTTATTAGTAAAGAATACATGAGTTAGAAGTCTAGAAGAATTTAACGGGCTCAGTATGTCTATATTTTCATACGAGATACCAGATACGAGATACGAACAACGAATCAGTATTGCGTAAGGAGAAAGAGAAGATTTGTGATTAAAAATCAATTTAGCCATTAGTTTTTTATAATTTTTGACATTGGGGGCAGATGAATGAGCTTCTACCTTCTATCCTTGCAACTTCTATAGAATGCCCACACTTTATACAAGGTTCTCCTTTTCGAGCATAAACCTGTAACTTTTTTGCAAATTTTCCTTTTTCGCCATCTGTGTCTCGGTAAGCCTCATCAGCTACTGTACTCCCCCGAAGTATAACTGCTTCACCTAATACCAGTTTAATCTGCTGATACAAATTTTTAATCTCTTTTTTATTGAGAGAAGAAACTTGCCGTAAAGGATGGATATTCGATCTATACAGCACTTCATTAGCATAAATATTACCTAATCCAGTGATAAACTCCTGTTTCATTAAAAAAGATTTTATTTTACCATTTTTCTTTTTATTTAATATCTGAATAAAAATTTCTTCTGTGAAATAATCCTCTAAGGGTTCTACCCCTAATTTAGCTATACTTTCTACTTCGTCAATGTTGGTAACTAAAAATATTTTTCCGAATCTTCTAACATCATTAAAAACCAATTGAGTATCATCTGTAAAAGTAAAAACAAGATGATTGTGTTTAGCTTTTATTTTCCCCTCTGTAATTTCTTCGCTATTTTCATTATAAGGATAAATTAGAAGTCCGGTCATCCCCAGATGAACTATCAATTTATTTCTTGAGTCTAAATGAATAATAATATATTTCCCGCGACGGTCTATCTCCTTAATCTTTTTTCCCTTTATTTTAGCAATAAACTCTCCTAAATATGGTTTTTTTACTATTTTATCAACATTTATTACTATATCTTTTATCTGTTTATTCTTAATTTTTCTCTGAAGATCTCTCCTGATAGTTTCTACTTCTGGCAATTCAGGCATTATCGTCACCTCGTTACATATTAACCAATTGACCAATTCTCCAATTAACCGATTTACCAATTAAATTAGTCGTTAGCATATTAGTTAACCAGTTTACCAGTTAACCCGTCGTCGTCAGTAGGGCAGGCGTCTCGCCTGTCTATTAGTCATTAGTTCTTGATTAGTAGTTTTTAGATAAGAAAAATCAGTTGAAAGTTGTCATTTTTCAGACTTTAATTCATTAGTTATCAGCTTATCATGTTCTCTGTCATTGCGAGCGACCGTAGAGAGCGTGGCAATCTCGTCGAGATTACTTCGTCGCGTTGCTCCTCGCAATGACAAAAACCAAAAAACATGCAACTTGCAACTTGTCACTTATTACTCATCACTAATTACCAATTAACCAGCTAACCATGTAACCAATCAACCACCTAACTTATCATATATGACAAATTACTAATCACAGGTTAATATCCTCTATTATTTTTTTTACTTCTCCCAAATTGTGTATAATATATTTTCCCTTTTTCGTATTACTGCGGTCTAAATAAATTGCATTCATTCCCGCTTTCTGAGCAGCCAGATAATCAAATTCCCAATGATCACCTATGTGCAATATTTGTTCAGGGTGTACATTTAAGGCTTTGGATATCTTTGAATATATCTCAGAATTTTTCAATTCTTTAAAATCAGATAAAGCAGAAAAGCTAAATTTAAAATATTTTTCCAGCTTTTTCATTTTAGGAATTAAAAATTCACGAGGCATTGCAGTAATAACAATAAGTATAAAATTCTTCTTTAATTCTTCTAAAAGGGGGATTACTTCGGGGTATATCTGAACTTGGGGTTCATATTTTTCGAAAATTTTATTAGGGGATATTTCTAAACCAAAATAGGAGATCCAATAATTAATATCATACCAATTTAAATTATGTTCGCCAAGTTTAGTGTATTCTTCATGTACAAATTTTAAACTTCTCTCGAAACTAATCTTCTTTTTTTTAGCTACCAGTTCGGGTATTTCTTTAAACCAAATTAAGTCATTATATTCTAAATCCACCAGAGTACCATCTACATCAAACGAAATAATTTTAAGAGTATTTTTTAAATTCTCCAATAGATCAATTCTCCAATTTACCGATTCACCAATTGACCAATTAACTAGTCGTTAGTGAATAGTCATTAACGTTTAGTTAGTTGGTTATCTAGTTAATTTGTTAGTTTGTTTAATACGGAATTCATTAACTAACTAACCAGGTAACCAAGTAACCAGCCAACTATGTTTTTAAAATTATACAATAAAATCCAGAAAATAAAAAATCCCGGCAGTGTCCTACTCTCCCACAGAAAATCTGCAGGACCATCGGCGCAGGAGGGCTTAACTACTGTGTTCGGGATGGGAACAGGTGTAGCCCCTCCGCC
>JAUVOA010000177.1 GCA_030599445.1 Atribacterota bacterium
ATAGTTCCTATTGCTATTAATATTACTCCAAAAAAAATAGATTTATTTTGCCAAATTTCTTTAATTCCCCAAATAAGTAAAATTACTGGCCACAGATTCCATACTCTTCCCCATATTTCTAAATCAGTGAAATTTTCAACTATAAATAAGATACCAACAGCTAATATTATCAATCCGAAAACCCAATTTCCCCTACCTTCTTCTTCGCTCGCACTCATTATTTTTCCTCCTTTAATATTTTCTTTCTTTTTAATAGGCGAATTTTCTTTGCTTCCTGCCAAATATATTCCAGGTCATAAAAATCCCTTTTCTCTTTAGAAAATATATGAACTATCACATCACCGTAATCCAATAATATCCATCCTGTTCCAGGCTTGCCTTCATAATGCAATAATCTAATTTTATTTTCTTTTAATTTCCTCATAATAAAATTACTTATTGCCTTTAATTGAGGTTCTGAATCACCACTGGTGATTACAAAATAATCCGTAATTAGAGTTAATTTAGTTAGTTTTAATATTACTGTATCCTTTGCTTTTTTATCTTCGGCAACAGCTGCAGCTATTTTTGCAATAGCTAATGAATTTTTATTCAAAAACATCACCTCTTTTTTTAGTTAGATAGTTACCTGGTTAGTTGGTTAATTGGTTAAATAGTCGAGACCACATCGCGAATCGCGTGAGGTAAATAGTAATATGTAATAAGTTGTGAGTTGCGAGTAATATTGATTCTCTTAACCAGTTAACCAGGTAACCAGCTAACGACTAATCAGCCATATCCTTCCCCAATATTATAACTAAATCTAAATTGGTCTGGGTTCGATATTCTTTAACAATCTCAAAATCGTTAAATAGTTTTTTAAATTCATTACCTAAATTAACTTCTTTTGAATAAACTATAATTTTAGTTTTTTCATAATCAAAATTGTCGGCATTATCAATATTTACTACTTTAAATCCCTGTAATTCTAAGTCTTTAGCTATTTTATGGGCAATGCCCGACATAGCATTCCCATTTAAAACTTCTACTTTTACTCCACTATTTTTACCATAGATTAATGACTTTACCCCTTGCTGAACTTCTTTCACATTAGGTTCTAAATAGCTAACTCCCTCAATGTAAACTGGCTTGCTCTGAACGGTTTCAACCCTAAACTTTTCTTGACTTACACCTCTGAACAAATTAGCTAAAGCAATAGCATCTTGTGTTTTTATATTAGTCTCTATATATCCTTTCATCCCTTCAGATATCTGCGGAATTTTAGTTATAGAATCAAAGTTCATCATTTTTTTTATCACAGCTAAGGCTAATTTTTGTTGCCTTTTTATTCGGCCTAAATCTCCCAATTTATCGTGCCTGAACCTTATGTATTGCAAAGATTTTTCTCCATTTAATATTTGCTTCCCCGGGTAAAGATTTATTTCTACTCCTCCTGCTTTGTCCACATAATGCATCTCTTTTTCTACATCAATCTCCACCCCGCCTAACTCATCAATAATATTAACAAATCCGTTAAAATCTACCACTGCATAAAAATGAATCGGTACATCTAAAAAGGAGCTAACAGTTTTAGATATTAATTTTTCTCCTCCAAAGGCATAGGCATGATTTATTTTGTCCATTCCTCTTCCTGGAATTTCCACCCTGGTATCTCTGGGAATGGACAGGATAAGGACATCTTTAGTTTTAGGGGAAATACTTAGAAAAACAATAGTATCCGCACGTCCGTAGTTTTCAATCTCATCACAGCCCACAATTAGGATATTTACTCGATTGTAAGACATTATGTCAGAGCTGAAGGGAAATATCCCAAAATATTTTAATAAAAAAATTAGGGCAACTAATAATAAGATAGAAAACATAATTAAGATTACTTTTTTTTCTTTTTTCTTTTTTATCTCTCTTCCTTTGTTTCTTCTTATCCTTTCCCCAAAATTATTTTCATGCATTAAACAAAAACCACCTTGTTTAGGATATTGTTCCTGGCTTCAATGGAAATGGGGTGAATTAATGAACCTTTGCTGATTAAATAGATCAACCCTTTATCCAGAGCCATTAATACTGCTCCATCTAAATCTTTTTCTGCCATTTTTCTTACTTCTTCCACTCCGTTCATATTCCTTAAAGGTTCAATCTTATCACTCAGATAAATTATCTTATCCAAAAGGGACATTTGAGCTGCACCGGTACTATGTGCTTTTATTGCTTTTAAAATAACAGGATCTTGAATGTTAAATTCCTTTTTTGCAATAACTACCCCTACCAAAGGGTGTAACAATTTAGGAATTTTTTGAATAATTTCATCAAGTTCTATACTATATTTTAAAACCATCTTTTCCAAACTCTTATAATCTAAATCTTTGGCACAATCATGTAATAATCCGGCAACTTCGGCTTTATCTGCACTATAATTATATTTTATAGCTAATCTGCGAGCTACTTTCGAAGTATTAACCGAGTGTTCTAATCTCTCTTCACCTAGCATTTTTTTTAATCTTAATTTTATTAAATCGATATCCACTCTTATCTCCTATCTCTTGTTTTAAGAGACTCCCGGCATAAAATGTTACATTTTACGATATAATCCTTTTTGGTGGATATATTTTTCTACTTCTTGGGGGAGTAAATATTTTATGCTTTTCCCCTCTCTCACTCTTCTTCTGATATCTGTAGAAGATATAGACAAGGCAGGAATTTCCATAATTTTAATAATTTTTTTAAATTTTTGGTTTAACTTATTTAAATTATATCCCGGTCGGGTTACAGCTACAAATTGACAGAGTTGAACTAGTTCCTCACTTTTATACCAGGAATCTATCTCTAAAAAAGCATCTGCACCGGTAATAAAAAATATTTTAATCCCGTGGTTATATTTTTTTAAAAATTCTTTAACAGTATCTATGGAATAAGAAGGTCCCGGCCTATTGAGCTCAACTTTAGATACTTCAAAAAATTGGTTATTGCTGGTAGCCAGGACTGTCATTAAATATCTATGTTCGGGATCAGATATATCATTTTCTCTTTTGTGGGTAGGTTGACGACAGGGTATAAATATTACTTTATCTAATTTAAATTCAACCCTTGCTTCTTCAGCTGTAATTAAATGTCCACAATGTATGGGGTCAAATACTCCACCCATTATTCCTAAACGTTTAATGGTCTCCTTTTCTTTAAAAATTACCCTTCCTCCTTATTTGGTTAGTTGGTTGCCTAGTTACTTGGTTAGCTGGTTAGTTAAATAACCAATTAACCAAATAACTAGCTAACTAAATTACGGTTGTGGTTTCTCTTCTGGTATGCTTTCTTCAGCTTTTATTTCTATTTCGCTCGGTTCGGGCTCTTTCTCTTTCTCGCCCTCTACTTCTCCATTGATTACTATAAAAGTGATATCCTTCTCCGAATAGATCCAGTTCTCTATCTTGTCTCCATCTTTAAAGCTGACTTCTATTCGCGAAGGATAGTCAAAACCAAAATACCCTTTTCTTTCTAAAATCTGTTTGTAGGGGAGTGATTTTGTTTTCTCCAACTGAAGCCACAGTTTTTCCTCTTTATCTTTCAATCCCAAAGAACTATAAATTTTGGTTAATTGCACGTAAGAACGCCAATATGGTGAGGGATGCTCAAAGGAGATTGGATTAGCTGTTTCTTCTATATCGATAACTTTTTTATAATTTTCTATAGCTAAATTGGTAAACTGCCAGGTACTTTTTTCTCCTAAAACCCGATAAGTTTCACCTATCCAGTAAAAAGTTTCCAATAAATTCGGTTCCATGCCGGCCGCTCTTTTAAAATAAGGGACAGCACTTAATAAATTATTTACAGAAGGAGCGTCTCCCTTGAAAAGATATTCTTCAGGATTTTCAATTATTTTAATTCCCTCATCTAAATAATCATTCGCCTCATTTGATTGAACCCGGGAGGTGTTCTTAAAACTGCCTGTTAAATTCTGAAAGGCATATTGATTTCCTGGGTTGATTCTTAAAACTTCTTTCCATTGCTGTATCGCCTGATTGTAGTCACCGGTCTGCTTATATACTTTCCCCAGCCAGTAATGAGCATTCTCAAAATTAGGGTTCAGTTCTATAGCTTTTTTATAATGTTGCTCAGCCATTTCGTATTTTTCCTGAAGAAAATATTCATACCCGTTTTTATAATAGGTCTGATAATCCTGAGCATAAATTACTACACTAAC
>JAUVOA010000182.1 GCA_030599445.1 Atribacterota bacterium
TATTACATCAACTATTGACACACTCTGAATATTACCTAAATCATTTGGCTGACCACCGGAAGTAGGATAAAAACAAGTGTTATCCAGAATAAGAGCAGGTTTGCCATCTATTTTTACTTTTTCTAAAATTTTTCCTTTAAACTCTTGCAGATATGATTCTTCATAATATAATCTTTTACTCAATACCCTTCCACTCCCTTAAAAATTAGTATCTCGTATCTCGTGAATCGTATCTCGCTGAGAACAAGTTAGTTGGTTAATTAGTTACCTGGTTGGATGGTTAAGAAAATAAAAGAAAAAAACCAGGAACCGGAATAAAAAAGTTTACATTAACCTTTTAAAATATTTATATAGTTCTATTGTTTCTTATTATAATACAAAAAGCTAACCTAAACAAAAAAAGAGTCTTGAATTCGTACGTAATACAAAAATAAGACTCTTTTTTATTTATATCAAGTATGATAGGTTATATCAAGACCATTCTATCTTCTATATACTTATCTTTTCGATTGCCTAATATTGAAAACTGTCTTACTAAATCATCTACATTAATCTTTTTTCTTTCTTCTCCTTGAATATCAAAAATATTTCGTCCCCTATCCATCATCACAGTACGATTACCCACTTCCAAAGCTTGCTTCATATTGTGGGTAACCATTAAAGTAATTAAATCTACCTGCCGCTCCATAACTAAATCTTGCGTCAATTTCAAAATCTTTTTACTGCTTTCCGGATCCAAAGCTGCTGTATGTTCATCTAAAAGTAAAACCTTGGGTTTAAACATGGTAGCCATCAACATGGTCATTGCCTGCCGTTGCCCCCCGGAAAGTAAGCCCACCTTTTTTGAGATATTATCTTCCAGCTCTAAATTTAATTCACTTAGTTTTTCCCGAAAAAAATTGCGTAAATTTTTATTAATCCCCAAGCGTAATCCTCTTTTTTCTCTTTTTAAAGATAAAGATAAATTTTCCTCAACAGTCATATAAGGAGCAGTACCCAAAAGGGGATTCTGAAAAACCCTTCCAATCCAACGAGCTCTTTGATATTCAGGCTGACAGGTAATCGCCTTTCCTAATAGACTTATTTCTCCCATATCTTGCTGTAGAGTTCCAGCCACTAAATTTAATAATGTTGACTTGCCAGCACCATTACTACCGATAATCGTAACAAAATCACCCTTTTTAATCTGCAAGTCAAAATTGTCTAAAGCCAGAGTTTCATGAGGACTATTTTTAGCAAAATATTTAGTCAATCCTTTAATTATCAGCATAGATCAAACTTCCTTTCCATTATTATTCTGAAGATCTTTTCTTCCTAAATTAAATCTATCTGCAAAATTAAGTTTCCCTTTAATAAAAGGCACGCTTAAGGCTATTATTACCAGTAAAACAGAAATCATTTTCAAATCTCCTGGCTTAAAGCCAAAACTATAACCATAACGTAAAGCAATTATCATGATTAAACGATAAACCAAAGAACCAACTAATACAGCGATTGTCCTCCAGAAAATAGTAGGAATTTTTATAATACTGATACCAATTATTACACAAGCCAATCCCGCAACTATTGTACCTAAACCCATATTTACATCAGCAAATCCAGAATACTGAGCAAAAAGTGCTCCTGACAAAGCCACTAAAGCATTAGAAATGCAAAGACCCATAAGTTTCGTTAAATCTGTATTAACTCCCAGGCTCTTAATCATCTGTTCATTATCTCCGGTAGCAATGATGGTAAGACCTATTTCTGTAGATAAGAAATAATCTATAATAAATTTCAGTATGACAACCAGAAACAGAAAAAAGAAAGGAATCAGATAATCCATCGACAAATTAGGAAAATAATTTTCTATTTCTCCTAATAAGGTTACTTTTCCCAATAAAGGAATATTTGGTCTTCCCATAATTCTTAAATTAACCGAATATAATAAAGTCATTGTCAAAATTCCTGATAAAAGATTGGTTAGTTTTAATTTGGTATGTAATAATCCGGTAATTAATCCGGCAAGGGAACCCGCTATCATGGCTAAAAATGTACCCCATAATGGGTCCCCTCCCGAAAAAATCACCTTAGCAGCTACCGCTGCTCCCAAAGGAAAACTACCTTCAACGGTTAAATCGGGAAAATCCAATATCTTGTAAGTAATAAATACTCCCAAGACCATGATTCCAAAAACTAATCCTTGTTCTAACGCATGAAGAAAAAGACTTATCGGCATATTATCTGATCCTTTCTTTTAATAAGGGATTAATCGCCCTGCACTTTACCATCTTTTATAATTTTATCCGCTGCTTTTATAATTTCTTCACTTACAGAAATCCCAATGGTTTTTGCAGTATCCAAGTTCACTACAAATTGTAATTCATTTGGGTCAGTGATAGTCTGAATAGGAATATCAGAAGGATTGGCTCCCTCAATTACCTTTATTGCTATCTCTGCGGATTTCTTGCCTAAAGAAAAATAATCAATGCCATAAGAAGCCAAAGCTCCTCTATCAACCGAGCTCGGATCAGCAACAATCAGAGCAATCTTCTGTCGATTGCATACATTAATTACAGATTCCAAGGCTGATACCACCGTATTATCTGTGACAATATATATTGCTTCCACCCTGCCAGCCAAAGATTGAGCTGCCATTAATACTTCACTGGAATTACTTACTGTTACTTCTATCAGTTTAAGACCAAGTTCTTCGCAAACCTCCCTTGCCACCTCAATCTGAACCACTGAATTAGCTTCACCGGCATTATAGATAGTCCCTACGTTTTTAGCTGCAGGTAAAAATTGAGGAATGAGTTCTACCTGTTGTTTGTTTGGAGCAGCATCACTCATTCCGGTAAGATTATTCCCGGAACTTTCCCAGCTTTGAGCTAAGCTTGCTGCGACCGGATCGGTTACTGCGTTAATAACTATCGGAATTTCCTTGTTAACCTGTAAAGCTGCCTGAGCAGTGGGAGTAGCAATGGCTACAATCAAATCCACCTTATCATCTTTAAATTTCTGAGCAATAGAAATAGCATTAGTAAAATCTCCCTGTGCATTTTGCAAATCATAGACTACATCTACGCCTTCCTTATATCCCGCTTCTTCCATAGCTTCTTTAAATCCATCTCGGGCAGCATCCAGAGCCGGATGTTCCACAATCTGAGTTATCCCAATAACCAAAGGCGCTGCTGCTACAATGGAACACACTGCCCCAACCACCATAAGAATCACTACTAATAGTAAAATTGATAAATTTTTCATAATTTTTCTCCTTTTTTAAATATTTTTTTATTTTTTTGTACAATACTCAGCTGATAGAAATTTAATTTCCTATTTCACCTCCTTTCTTTTTTTCTCGATAAAAAAACTAGCTTCTTTCAGAAAATAAAAGTAGGGCCAAAGATGTTAAAATTAAAAACACCTATGGCCCTACTTTTTAATTTATAAAAAGAAAAACCACAGGCATGCCTTGGGAGGCACATGCCTATGGTTTCATTTTGATAATAGCAATCTGAATCAGCATTACTATTTATCCCTTAGGCATATACCCCCTCAGGATAATAGTAATAGTAATAGTAGTAGTAGTAATAGTAGTTATTGATCGTCTTATTTGTGCTTTGTATTTCAATTTTCATTTTTATTCAACCAACCAATTGTTAATTTATTAGATGCTATTAAATAATATACATTTCTTTCTCTATTATGTCAAATTTTTTAAATTAGATCCCAAATATTTCTTTACTATTAACAGAAGTTCTCTCTGCTACTTCTTTTACGGAAACTCCCTTTATTTTCGCAATCCTTTCAGCAATCAGAGGAATATATTTTGGTTCATTGGGTTTCCCCCTAAAAGGATGTGGAGCTAAATAGGGCGAATCGGTCTCCAAAACCAGATTTTCCAGAGAAACTTCTTTCACTATAGCTCTAAGTTTTTTGGCATTATTAAAAGTTACTACTCCGCCTATCCCCAGATAATAACCTCGTTCTATACATACCTTGGCCATATTTAAATCCCCGGAAAAACAATGCAGAAGTATTTTCAAGTCCTTGGCCTCCTCAGCCAAAATCTTCA
>JAUVOA010000206.1 GCA_030599445.1 Atribacterota bacterium
AAAAAAATATGGCATAGTGGATAAATATTTTTAAAGCAATAATATGATATCATCATATATAAAGGAGAATACAACAATGGAAGCGACTATAAAGATGTTTAAAGCCTTATCTGATGAAACCCGTCTACGTATTTATTTGCTTCTATTACAAGGTGAATTGTGTGTCTGTGAATTGGTAAATATATTAAATATGGAACAATCAAGAATTTCACACAGTGTTAGGATTTTAAAGGAAGCAGGTCTTGTGGTTAATCGGCGAGAGGGCAAGTGGATTATCTATGCAGTAAATCCTGAAACAGAAAATAATAGAATAATTCAGGGTCTAAAGGATGGATTAAAATTGCCAAAACAGGATTTGAAAAATATTACTAAATGTAAAAAAGAAAAAATAAGAGAAAAGTTTAAATGCAATTGATTTCTTACTTGCTTTTTTCTAAGTTCTAATTAGTATATGGCATATAGCGAAAAACGAAAAGCGCAAAATGTAAAGCCATAGCTCAAAATTTAAAATTTAAATATATTGTTTTATATATTGAGTTTCATCTTTCTTATCTCGCATACTATATAGCAAAAAAGAAAAGACAAAGAAGCAAAAACTAAAACTTAAAATTTAGTATTGGGAGAAAAAGTTTTGAATTTTAAATTATGGTTTTTCGCTTTTCGTTTTAAGTTTTTAACTATATAACGATAACTGTCAACTGAAAATTTTTGATTAATAGACAGGCGAGACTCCTGTCTTACTTTGAGCACGATATATCGTAACCCATTTCTGAATCCTAATTTCTTAACGAGATACGATATACTAGCGACTAATTTATTTACTCTCTTTAAAATTCTAGACAGAAAGGGAGTGTAATTATGTGTGATACTATAGTTGCTTTAGGTTCTGCTACTGAAGAAGGATTTACCCTTTTTGGGAAGAATAGTAACCGAGAACCTGATGAAGCACAAAACATCCTTATAGTCCCCCACAAAAATCACGATTTAAACGAAACCGTTCAATGTACCTATTTGACTATCCCCCAGGTTTCAGAAACCGCCCGGGTATTACTCTGTCAACCTTTCTGGATGTTTGGTGCAGAGATGGGAGCTAATGAATATGGGGTGGTTATTGGTAATGAAGCAATATTTACCAAAGAAAAGCCGGATAAAATAGGTTTAACTGGTATGGATTTAGTTCGCTTAGCCCTCGAAAGAAGCCAAACTGCCAGACAGGCCTTAGAGGTTATAATTGAATTGTTGGAAAAGCATGGACAGGGAGATAATTGCGGTTATCGCTTAAAATTAAAGTATATGAATAGTTTTTTAATTACCGACAAAAAAGAGGCTTATGTGTTAGAAACAGTAAAAACTTGGTGGGCCTGGAAAAAAATTAAGGATGTTTGGAGTATATCTAATATAATATCTTTGGAGAAGGATTATGATTCTTGCTCTGAAGGATTGATAAAGAATGCAATTAAAAGGGGTTACTGTAAAAACGAAAAAGATTTTAATTTTCGAAAATGTTACTCTGCTAAATTTATGACCTGGGCTGCTAAGGGGGATAAACGGGAAAAACGCTCCCGAGCTTTACTTTCACAGAGGAAGAAGAGATTGACTACTAAAGATTTTATAAATATTTTACGAGATCATGGAGATAATTCCCAATGGGCTCCTAATCATGGTCCTGCTGCCACCTTGTGCCTGCACGCAGCAAACAAGCTATTTCGCCCAACCCAAACAGTCTGTTCTCTGGTTACAAAAATTGGTGAGAATAGGCAATTCTTTTATACTACCGGGGCTTCCAATCCCTGTATAAGTCCTTTTTTCCCCATATTTTCTCCTGATACTACTATTCCCGGTGAATATATTGAAGGAAGTGAAAATTATAATTCAAAATCTTATTGGTGGGAAAGTGAACGTTTTCATCGAAAGGCTTTACTGAATTTTAATTCTGCACAAGTTGAAATCCAGCCTTTAATAATTAATTATGAGGAAGAAATAATTTCTTCTATCGAAAACAGTTTAAGCACATTAAATCAAAAACAGATTAATGAATATTTTATCCGAGCCCGAGCCATAGTAAAAAATTGGGGTTCTAAATTAGATCATCTTCCTTCGGTAAATTTGGGATGGCGTTTCAGCCATTATTGGCGGGGATATAATAAACGAAATGGAATTATTTGAGATACATCGTATTTGCTGAATATGATACGCGAAGGTTAAAATAATTAAATTTTAATTAAATTGGGCTAGAATGGGAGGAAAGTTATAAAATGATGAAAATATTAGTAGTATTTTATTCGAGAAGCGGGAAGACCAAAAAAGTAGCTGGAAAAATTTCAGAGCTATTAAAATGCGAGATAGAAGAAATTATTGATATGAAAAACAGGAAGGGAATTCCCGGTTTCTTAAGTGCTGGGACTGATGCTAACTTGAGAAAATTAACTGCAATTAAGGAGATAAAAAATAATCCCTCTTTATATGACCTGGTTATTGTCGGAACTCCCATCTGGTCCTCTAATATTTCTACACCTATAAGGACCTATCTTTCTTTATACAAAGAAGATTTTAAAAAAGTGGCTTTTTTTTGTACCCGATTAGGTTCAGATTCTGAGAAAGTATTCAATGATATGAAAAACCTCAGTCAAAAGACTCCACTTGCTTTACTTGAGCTGACCTCACGAGAAGTAACAAGGGACCAATATATGCAGAAAGTGAAAGAATTTATAAAAAATTTGAAAGAAGAGATAGTAAAGTAAAATGAAAGTAACCAAAGAAGAATTTGAAGAATTAGTAACAGATGCAATAAGCAGCTTGCCTAAAAAATTTAAAGAAAAGATGGAAAATATTGTTGTAGTAATTGAAAGCTTGCCTTCCCAGGAACTCCTGATGGAGATGAAGATAAAATCACCCTATGGTCTCTTGGGTCTTTATCGGGGAGTCCCTTATACCAGAAGAGGTATCTGGTATAGGAATGTTATGCCTGATAAAATTATTATCTTTAAAAAGCCTATAGAAGTACGTTGTAAAAATAAAGAGGAAATAAAGGAATCTGTTAGAAGAGTTGTTATTCATGAAATTGGACATTATTTTGGTTTAGGAGAAGCAGATTTGCGAAAGATTGAAAGGGAGAAGTATATGAATTCTTAACATGATAGAGCTTTCAGACAGATTGGAAAAATTTATATTGGAAATTCCCAAAGTCGAACTGCACCTTCACCTGGAAGGAGCAATTCCTCTAAACACTTTATTTGGTTTTATTCAAAGACGAGGGAATAATAAATTAATTAAAAACTTGAAAGACCTGAAAAAACGGTTGGTCTATTCTAATTTTGTTCAATTTATTAAAGTTTGGTTATGGAAGAACAGCTTTATTACCGAATATGAGGATTTTGAAGAATTGGCTTACCGGGTTCTACAGAGCTTGAGTCAACAGAATGTGAAATATGTAGAAGCTTTTTACTCTCCGCGGGATTTTACCTTCAGAAATAAAAAATTATCCGCTTGTAGAATAACCGAAAGTTTGATTAAGGGAAAGAAAAGAGCGTTTGATGATTTTGGAATTCGGAGTGAATTGGTTGTAGATGTAGTAAGAGATTACGGTGCGCGTATGGGAATGGGTTTAATAAAAGAATTATCCGGTTATTTGGGCCGGGGGCTTATAGGTATTGGCCTGGGAGGAAGTGAAAAACTATTTC
>JAUVOA010000157.1 GCA_030599445.1 Atribacterota bacterium
TCCAGGAATTTATTCTTTACTGCCCTCCCCGGTAATCCAACCGGACTATCAATTATCATTAAATCATCTTTTTGGCATTTTAGATAAGTTTCCTTGAATTTTATAGAAGCATCGCACTCGTAAGTGGCAACAAATCTGGTAGCCATCTGCACTCCCTGAGCTCCCAGCTTAATATATTTGTAAATATCTGCACCGGTATATATACCTCCTGCAGCAATTACCGGAATATTTTTATCAAATTCATCTTCATAAGGTTTTATCATGGAAATCACTTCAGGCAATATTTTCTCTAAAGTAAAATCCGGGTTATTAATCTGTTCTTTCTTAAAACCCAGATGTCCGCCAGCTAACGGTCCTTCAACGACGACAGCATCAGGCACGTGTTTATAATTTTTTTGCCAGTATTGAAATATAATTTTTGCAGCCCGCGAAGATGATACAATAGGAACAATTTTAGTTTTTACTTTTTTTAATTTATCGGGAACCAGCACTTCAAAACCTCTTAAGGGTAAACCTGCTCCAATAAATAGTAAATCTGCCTTTTCCTCTACTACAATCTTGACCATATTATAAAAATCCGAAAGAGCAACCATTATGTTTACTCCGATAATACCCTTGGTCATCTTCTTTGCTTTTCTTATTACTTCACGCAGTGCCCTTTTGTTCGCTTCAGTAAAATTTTTTGCAAAGTCAGGTTCAAGCATGCCTATCCCGGCAGTTCCGATAACTCCGATACCCCCTGCATTTGCCACAGCAGACGCTAAACCTGATAAAGAAATTCCCACAGCCATTCCACCTTGAATAATGGGAATTTTCGCCTCTAAGTTACCTATTCTTAATTTGGGAATTTTTTTGAAATTCATCTGTATTACCTTCTTTCTTATTCTTCCCACTTTTTTAATAATATACTGGCATTTTGCCCGCCAAATCCAAATGAATTGGAAATAGTATATTGTAAATTCTGATTCCTTCCTTTGAGAGGAACATAATCAAGATCACATTCCGGATCTTGCTCTTGTAACCCTATGGTAGGAGGAATAAAACTTTCCTTTATTGCTTTAACACAAATAATAGCTTCTGCTGCCCCTGAAGCGCCAAGCATATGGCCGGTCATTGACTTGGTAGAACTTATCGGAATATCATATGCTTTTTTCCCAAATATTGTTTTTATGGCTTCAGTTTCGTTTTTATCATTATAAGGAGTACTGGTCCCATGTGCATTAATATAAGATATTTGTTCTTCATTGATACCTGAATCATCAATGGCCATTTTTATTGCTCTTGCTCCACCTTCCCCTCCCGGTGCAGGAGCAGTTACATGATAGGCGTCGCAGGTAGCTCCATATCCTACTACTTCGGCATAGATATTTGCCCCTCTTTTTTGAGCATGTTCTAATGTTTCTAAAATCACTATAACAGCTCCCTCGCCCATTACAAACCCTGTTCTCCGTTTATCAAAGGGAATGGAAGCTTGTTTCGGATTGTTGTGAGTACACAGTGCTCCCATCGAAGTAAATCCGGCTAATGCCAGTGGAGTTATTGCTGCCTCAGAACCACCGGCAATAATTAGATCCGCCTGATTCTGCTGTAAAATGCGATAAGCATTTCCAATTGATGATGTACCGGAAGCACAGGCAGTTATTACAGTATCACATATCCCTTTTATTCCAAATTTAATAGCAATATTTGCTGAAGCAATATTGCAAAGAGCCATAGGGATAAAAAAGGGAGATACGCGTCCCGGTCCTTTTTCGATAATTTTTCTTTTTTCTCTCTCAATGGTTATAAAGCCTCCTATTCCAGTACCTAAAACAACTCCCCATTTTTCCCGGGAATTATTCTCAATACCATTTAATCCCGCATCGTTTACCGCCTCAATTGCAGCTGCCATGCCCATCTGGGAAAATCTATCCATCCTTTTTAATTCCTTAAAATCCAAAATATCAATGGGATTAAAATCTTTAACTTCTGCAGCTATTTTTACCTTAAATTCGGAGGTATTAAATGATTTAATAAAATCAATACCGCATTTACCCTTTTTTATATTTTTCCAAAAAGTTTCTACATTATTTCCTACCGGAGTAATCGCCCCCATACCGGTTATAACAACTCTATTTTTCAATTCCTTTGTCCTCCTTGCATTACCATTCCACCATCAATATTAATAACCTGGGGACAGTTGTAATTTGCTGAGTGTACGATCTTATGATTGCCAACATGAATTCCTTCCCCACAACATTTTCCTTAATATCGATAAAATATATACTAAATTAATTTACCTTTTTCTACAATTATTTTCTTCGCTTCTAAAAAAATTTCTTCAATTATTTCCTTGCAGGTTTGCTCTTTTTTCACCAGACCGGCTGACTGCCCGGCCATTATCGAACCATAATCCATATCTCCTTCTCGAACTGCTCGATAAAGCGAATTTTTCCCTAATTCTTCATATTCTTCTAAAGAAGCATTTCTTTTATCCAGCTGTTGGAAATCCCTTGCCAGCCTATTTTTTATTATCCTGACCGGGTGACCGGTTGGCCTTCCGGTAACTATTGTACTGGTGTCCTTGGCAGTAAGTATCTTTTGTTTATAATTCTTATGAATATTGCATTCATAAGCCACCAAAAATCTCGTACCTATTTGAAATCCTGAGGCTCCTAACATCCAGGCAGCTGCCAAACCGCGGCCATCGGCAATTCCGCCGGCAGCCAGAACAGGAATTTTTATCGCATCGGCTACCTGGGGAATAAGAGACATTGTAGTTATCTCTCCCACATGCCCTCCGGCTTCACCGCCTTCTGCAATCACTGCATCTACCCCTGCTCTTTCCATTCGTATAGCCAGAGCAACCGAAGGGATTACCGGAAATACCAAAATATTATTTTCTTTCCACATTTCTATATATTTACCGGGATTACCTGCTCCTGTAATTACTACTTTAACTTTTTCTTGAATAGCTATACGGGCAATTTCATCGGCATTGGGATTTAAGAGCATAATATTAAGTCCGAAGGGTTTTTTGGTTAGCCTCTTTGTATTACGAATCTCTTCTCTAACCCATTCACCCGGAGCATAACCGGCTGCAATAACTCCAAGAGCACCGGCATTGGATACTGCTGAAGCAAGTTCAGCATCGGCAATCCAGGCCATTCCTCCCTGAATAAGAGGGTATTTTATTCCTAAAAGTTTACATATAATAGACTTAAACATTGGCTCATCTCCTTAAATTGTCCAATTTAATAATGCGGATCCCCAGGTTAATCCACCGCCAAAAGCAACCATTATAATCCGATCCCCCGAGCAAAACATTTTTTTCTTATGAGCTTCATTTAGGGCAAGCGGGATACTGGCAGAAGAGGTATTTCCAAAACGGTCTAAATTAATAATGAATTTCTCTCGCTCAACTTTTAGTTTCTGAGCCACATAATCGATAATGCGAATATTAGCTTGATGGGGAACAATATAATCAATATCGTCTATAGAAAGATTAGACTTATTTAGGACATGGGAAATACTTTTTATCATTATTCTGATAGCAAATTGAAATATTTCTTTTCCATTCATAGATATATTGCTGGATCCTCCATTATTATTTGGAATATGTAAAAAAGGATTTTTTAAGGGAACTGCCGGGAGGGTAAGAAGTTCTCGCAAATCTCCTTGAGAACCAGTATAAGTACAGATAATACCCTCTTGATTAGAATTCTTTAAAATTACTGCCCCGGCGCCATCTCCAAAAAGCACACAAGTATTCCGATCAGACCAATCAATAACTTTTGATAAAACTTCTACCCCTATTAACAGAATTGTCTTGCTCTGTTTCGATTTAATAAATTGATCGGCTATCTGTAATCCATAAACAAAACCAGTACAGCCCGCTGTTACATCAAAGCTGGGGATATCTTCTAACCCTAATTCTGCCTGGACAAGATTAGCAGTTGAAGGCATAAAAAAATCGGGGCTTATTGTAGCCAATATAATCATGTCGATCTCTTCTTTTTCTATACCAGCATTTTTAATTGCTTCTTTCGCTGCTTTTGCCGCCATCTGATATGTCTTTTCTCCGGAGGAGATTCTTCTTTGCTTTATACCTGTTCGAGAGGTAATCCACTCATCATTAGTCTCAACCATTTTTGAAAGCTCATCATTTTTTACAATTCTTGCGGGGACATAAGCACCTGTGCTAATTATTTTTGAATAAATCATGTTACCTTCCTTAAATAATTTTCCATCTATAAAAAATAAATTTTCTCATACTCCATGAACAGCCAATTTATTTATTAACTGCTATTATAACCTATTATTAAAAGCAAGTATACATAATAATTTATTTTTTGTCAATGTTTTTAGAAAGATTTTTGGGGTAGATATGTAATAATTTGAATATAGCGAAGCTTGTTTTTTCGGTTAAAAATGGGGGGATAAAAAATAAGAGCAAATTCAGTTTCTCTAAATTTGCTCTTATTTTACTATTTATCTTTCAATTTTTAATTATTCGCCTAAGAATATTTTAAGGTCGTTCTGCACATCGGTTATTCCAGCGATACTGAACTTTTCTACCAGAACTTTGACCACGTTAGGGGATAAGAATGCCGGTAA
>JAUVOA010000103.1 GCA_030599445.1 Atribacterota bacterium
AACACTTTCCCGGGGCCTACCTCTATAAAACAATTAATACCTTCGGAATTCATTTTTTTTATAGAATCAACCCACTTTACAGGATGAGTCATTTGTTTGATTAGAGCTGACCTAACCTCTTCTTTATTGTTAATATAATCAGCACTAACATTGCAACTTATAGGAATTTTAGGATTATTTATTTTTACTTTTTCTAAATATCTTTCTAAATTCTCTTTGGCCGTCTCCATAAATGATGAGTGAAAAGGAGCACTTACTTTTAAAGGTATTGACCTCCTTGCTCCTTTCTCTTTGGCCATTAATGATAACTTTTCTAATGCTTTAATTTCACCGGAAACTACAATTTGAGTTGGAGAATTGTGATTAGCAATTTCTACTATCCCAGTATCATTAATTTTTTCACACATTTTACTTATCTCATCTTTTTCTAAGCCAATAATTGCTAACATTGAGCCAGTTCCTGCCGGAGTTGCACTCTGCATGTATTCTCCTCTTTTCCTTACTAACTTTACTGCATCTTCAAACTTAATAGCAGAACTAGCTACCAGTGCTGAATATTCTCCCAGGCTATGTCCGGCAAGTATAGAGGGTTTAATTTTATTTTTTCTTAACAATTTATATAAAATTGTACTGATAGTTAAAATTGCCGGTTGAGCATTAACCGTATTTTTTAACTCTTCCTCTGGCCCTTCGAAACAGATTTTTCCAATATTTACTCTTTCCTCTTTTAGAGCTTCATTGGCTTTATTAAGTAAAATTTTAGCTTCCGGGTAATTTTCAATTAAATCTTTTCCCATTCCAATTTTTTGAGAACCCTGACCAGGGAAAACAAAGGCTATTTTGTTCATTATCTATTTTGTAACTCCTTTTCTATTATATATTATCGAAATTATTTAAGCCATTTTAAAACAATGGATCCGCTAGTTAGGCCGGCACCAAATGCGGTCAGCACTACGATATCACCATTTTTAATCTTACCTTCTTTTACTGCTTCATCAAGAGCAATCATGACCGAAGCAGCCGATGTATTCCCTAATTTATTTAAATTTACAAAAACTTTATCTTTTTTTATTTTCAAAACTCTGGTTAAGGCAGAAATAATTCGAATATTAGCTTGATGCGGAATAATGCAATCTACATCTTCTACCGAAAGATTACATTTACCCAAAGTTTTTACAGTTGTTCTTTTCATGTGTTTAACCGCAAGCTTGAATACTTCGTTTCCTTTCATCTTAACATAATGCATTTTCCTTTCTACGGTTTCATGAGAAGCAGGGTACTTGGAAAGCCCGGCTGGTATCATAATCAAATCATCGTATGACCCATCACCTGCCAAACAACCGGAAAGGATTCCTTTCTCCTGGCCGGCTTTTAAAACAGCTGCCCCTGCTCCATCGCCAAAAAGAATACAAGTATTTCTATCAGTCCAGTCTACGAATTTTGATAGAGTTTCTGCCCCAATTACTAAAACATTATCATAAAAACCGGTAGCGATAAACTGCCAGGCAGTAATTAGGGCATAAACCGCACCGGTACAGCCTGCTTGCAGATCAAAGGTTGCGGCATTTACAGCCTTAATTTTCTTTTGAACCAGGCAAGCGGTAGCCGGAAAAATCATATCCTGAGAATTGGTAGTGACAATTATTAAATCAATCTCACCGGGTTTAGTATTTGAATCTTTTAGCGCTTTCAAAGCTGCCTTTGCCGCTACATCTGAGGTGGCTTCATTATCTTCAGCTATACGGCGTTCAGCGATGCCGGTTCTGGTGATGATCCATTCGTGATTTGTATCAACCATTTTTTCCAAATCTTCATTGGTTAAAACTTTTTTGGGAACATAAGAACCTGTTCCAATTATTTTAACATTTTGCATATTTGTCATTAAATGATATTTTCCCCTTCTTGTTGGTGAATTATTTTTTTTGTATTTATATCTCTTTAAAGTGCTCAACTATGTCGGCATCTATGAATTTACCGGTGTTGAGTATGGCATTTTTAAAAGTTTTTGCTTTAGACCGTCCATGACATATAAAGCATAATCCGTTTACACCCAATAGGGGAGATCCGCCATATTCTGTATAATCGGTAATTCTTACCAAATTCATAAATTTTTCCTTTAATTTATCCATTTCTTGATTTTGAGGAAGTTGGCTTATTACCATACTATTAACCTCAGTTAAAAGCAATTTTGCTAATCCTTCAGAAGATTTTAATAATATGTTGCCAGTAAATCCATCACATACTACTACATCTACTTTTCCCTTAAAAATATCCTTACCTTCGATATTACCAACAAAATTAATATTGGCATTTTTTAAATTTTTATAAGCATTTTGAGCGAATTTATTTCCTTTATTTTCTTCTTCGCCAATATTTAGCAATCCTATTTTTGGATTTTCTATTCCTAAAATATATTTAGCGTATTTAGTTCCTATAAGAGCAAACTGGGGTAAATGTTCCGGCTTGCAATCAACATTTGCACCCACATCCAATAACAGTACTTTCCCTTTTGCCGAAGGTAATATGGCAGCAATGGTAGGACGGCGTATTTGAGGAATACATCCTAACTCCAAGATGGCTGCAGCCATAACTGCTCCACTATTTCCAGCAGAAATAAAAGCGTCGGCCTTATTATTTTTTAACAATTTCGTTCCTACCACTATAGAAGAATCCCTTTTATTCCGTATAGCATCTAAAGGGAATTCACCTGTTTCAATATATTCTTTACAATTTATGACCGATAATTTATCTTTTTTATATTTATATTTTACTAACTCTTCCTTGACTTTCCCCATATCACCTAACAAAATAATCTCCAAGCCTCTTTCTTCTAAGGCCAAAACTGCACCTTTCACAACTTCTTCGGGGGCATAATCCCCTCCCATGGCGTCAAGAGCTATTTTCATTTAAGTCTTCTCCTTTTTTACTTTATCGTTAACCGAAAAAATTACTAATTTTCCCGTAAATACTTCCTTTTGATCAGACTTTACGTGTACTGATACTAAATATTTATTACCTCTATTGCGAGCAACTCTTGCCTTGGCTACCAAAGTCTGTCCGGCATATACAGGGTTTTTGTAGCTTAAGCGGGCAATTCCAGTTAAAGCAACTTCTGTGTCAATAATGGAAATTGCCAATGAATCAGCTAAAGAAAAGATATAGTGACTTCGAATTATTCCGGTTCTACCAAAAGCCATATTTTTTGTAGTCTTCAAAATAGCAATACCGTTTTTGCCTAACTCTATATCTATTAATTCTCCAATTATCTCTTCTTTTTTTAGAGATTTTACCTTATCTGTGGAGGTAGTGTTTTTGGCAACTTGCACTATTCGTTTTCTCATTTCGGGGATCCCCATTTCCAGTCGATCTAATCGAATAGTTTGCACGCTAAAGTTAAATAATTCAGCAAGTTTTTTATCAGACAAAAATGGGTCCTTCAAAATGTGTTCTTTTATTCTTCTTTGCCTTTCTAGCTTACTTAAATTTTGAATCATCTTCCCAGCCACCTATTTTATATTTATTAATAGCACCTATTATTAGCAACTACTAATTGTAAGTATTATACATTAGTCGTATCTAAAAATCAAACATTTTAATAAAGTATCGAGTATTGAGTATATAGTAAAGAATAGCGTAGAGCGTACAGCGTGGAGCATATAGTTAGGAAAGAAGACAGATTTTTAGCTAACTACCCTATTAAAGTTTACACTAACAATTAATTCGTATCGCGTATATAGTTAGTTAGCTAGTTAGTTGGTTACCTGGTTAGTTGGTTAAGGAAACAGAATAAAGAAGTCAAAAGATAAGATAGTAATAGTATCGAGTTAAGAAAGAAAAGAAAAGATACAAAAAAGTAGTATTCTTCTTTTTATCTAACTACCCTATTGAAGTTTACACTAACTTTTCTATGATACAGAAATAAAAAAAGTGCCACATTTTAATAAATTAATAGTGACACTTTCTTATATCTAATAATAATATTTTACAATCTATTTCTTTTTATCTTTTTTTTCGGAAGATGATATAATTTCTTTTCCATTATAATAACCGCATTCAAGACATGCTCTATGAGGTAGTTTCATCTCATGGCATCTCGGACATTCCTCTAAATTTACTTCATTCAAATTCCAGTGCGTGCGTCTTTTGTCTCTTCTTGATTTGGATGTTTTTCTTTTTGGCATCGGCATAACGCATACCTCCTTGTTCTATAATATAATTTAATTGTATATCTCTATTCGTTAATTAGTTACTTAGTTAACTGGTTAATTGGTTAATGAATTATTAGTATTAAACTAGCTAACTAATTTTATAAGTCCCTACATTTGTTATTCTTACGCTTTTATGTCAGTCCCGTGAAGTTGTCCTCGATCTGATCGGGGAAAGGGAATCTATCTTTCTTTATTCTCTATCACCTGTGGGCACGATAAATCGTGCCCTATTTCTTTCTTTCTTCCGTATTTTTAACTAATTAACCAGTTAACCAAGTAACAAGCTAACTGATTTACTTCTTAATAACTTTAAAAGTATATAATTTCTTATTGAAAAAAGCAAATTATTTTTTAATTTTTTTAATTGTTTCTATTAGCCTTTATTTTAAATAAGTCAGGCCTTTTCTTATATTCTTTTTCAAAAGCCTTCTTCCTCATTAAATTCTTATAATCTTTATCTTGAAAGGTGTACTTAAAATTAGTATGTAAATCATAAGTGCCTTCCAATAGGGCTACCACATCTTCCACAAAGACCAATTCTTCGTCGGTGGGGATAATAAATATCTTTACCGGGGAATCATCGGCAGATATATCGAGTTCAGCATTCCTGGTTCTGGCCAATCTGTTCTTTTCGGGATTATATTTTATCCCCAATATATCCAATCCTTCTAATACCTTACCACGAATAATATCACTCATCTCCCCTACTCCAGCGGTAAAGACCAGTGCATCTACTCTTCCTAAAGCGGCAGTATAAGCACCGATATATTTTTTCAGCCGGTAGGCTTCCATTTCGATTGCTAATTTGGCTCTTTCATTACCCTTGGAAGCAGCTTCAATTACATCTCTCCTATCTACATACTTTCCGGTTATACCTAATATTCCACTCTTCTTATTTAGTATAGTATCTATCTCTTGGGGAGAATAACCTTCTTTTTGCATTACATATAGATCCAAAGCGGCATCATGATCTCCGGCTCTGGTCCCCATAATGGCTCCTTCCAAAGGGGTAAACCCCATACTGGTATCATAAGAAAGACCATTTTTCACCGCATTCACACTTACACCATTTCCGATATGGCAGCTGATCAAGTTACATTCAAAAGGATCCTTACCTAAAAGAACCGCTGCCCTTTTGGCTACATATAATAATGAGGTGCCATGAAAACCATACCTTCTTATCCCGTATTTTTCATACCACTGGTAGGGCACAGCATAATTATAGACATAGTCAGGCATAGTCTGATGCCAGGCAGTATCCATAATGGCCATATGGGAAATATCAGGTAATAGTTCCATAGCTGCTTCGATACCCATAATATTAGGGGGATTATGCAGGGGAGCGAGACCGGCAAGTTCTTTAAAGGTTTTTAGGACTTCCTGGTTAATAACAACTGATTTGGAAAATTTCTCACCCCCGTGGACTACTCTATGTCCAATTGCGGCAATATCGGATAAATCCTTTATGGCACCATATTCCGGATGAACAATGCTATCCTTAATTAATTTTATAGCTTCTTTGTGAGTGGGGCAATCGTGCTCTATGGTAACTTTTTGCTGATGGTTAACTTCATGAACGCAGAAAGAATTATCTATAGTAATTCTTTCTACTATACCTTTAGCAACTATTTCTTGATTCTCCCAGTTGTAAAGTTGATATTTTACTGAGGAACTGCCGCAATTTAAAGATAAGATAATCACAATTTTTTTCTCCTAATCTTTTAATTTTATTTAAACTTATAAATTTAATTCTAAATATTTC
>JAUVOA010000217.1 GCA_030599445.1 Atribacterota bacterium
GTGCCTTTTTTCGTCGATAGTTATGCCATATCCAGCTGCCCGGCTAACATTTATTAATCCTCTGAATCGTTCTCTTTTTTGATCCCCTTTTTGAATGTACTTAGACAAAGATACAGCTCTTTTAGCCTCTTCTAAAGTGCTGACCATGGGAAAGATAATTCCCATAGCCCCCACATCTAATGCCTTTAAAATATATGTTTTTTGAATTTCACTTACTCTAACTATTGGCACAATATTAGTTCGTTCAGCCGCACAAATCAAAGGTATGCAGGATTCAGCAGACATTGGTCCATGTTCTGTATCTAAAATAATAAAATCGTATCCCGAATAACCTGATATTTCGGTAAGATCTATTGAATTAATACTCTGCCAAATTCCTAATACTGATTCTCCCCTTAGAAGTTTCTCTTTTACTTTATTTTTCCTCATAATTTTCTCCTTAAATACTTTAAAAAATTATAAATCCTTCTTTTCCTTTAAAAAAAATGAATGGATGATTTAGGGAAAAATGAGAGGATTATTCTAAAGGTAGTTCTGGCTCATCACTTTCGATTTCCTCTTCTACTTTGATTCCAGTCTCTTCCCTTGTTTTGCTTTCACTCTCTCTTTGAAGGCTGCTCTCTAATTCTTGAATCTTCTTCTTTTGATTGGAAATCAATTTCACTCTCTTTATCTTTGAAGGTACCGAGACCAATAAACTCATTATAACTCCCAGGGCGACAGTAATCAAAAGCACCAGCGCTAATGAACTTTCAAATCTCCAGGTCAGAAAACTCACTGTGATAGGAACTGCATTCTGAAGGGCAAAAACAACGGCCAAAATAGCCACAATGATAGCTACAATTAATTGTAACTGCATAAAAATCTCACCCCTTTCTTGGATTTCTTTTAATTTCATATTATTAATATTATATCACTTTAATATGGCAATTTAATCGGAAGTAACATGGGTACTTTCTTCTTATATTCCTCATATGCCGACCCGAACCTTTGTGTTAGAAGTTTTTCTTCATACCTTGAGATCATATAGTAAAACACTATTATTAAAATCCACACCAAAACTGAAAGGAAAGATAGCGATAATAAGATGAATCCAAGATAAAGTAGTATCGAGCTAAGGTATATCGGATGACGTACAATAGAAAATACACCGGTTGTAATTACCTGCGGTTCTTCTCTTGTTTTTCCAAATACTGTATTCAGGCCAAATCCAGCCAGTAATCCGGAGATGGTTAATATGATTAGAGCAATTGGAACACGTATATAATTTGAAACGTATTGAGTTAAAAAAGTAGAATATTTGAATACAAATGAGTCCGCAATCCATACAATGAGAAAGATAACCAGTAGAATTAACTGGCCCATATCGCTAAAAGCATGTTCTCCTGCTAAGTCACTACGATGTTGATGTGATTTTCTTAAATGTCCTTTTTCACTTTTCATTTTCAATTTCCTCTGATTAAATGAATTATTAAAGTATTTTTAAAGAGGTAACCTGCATACTAACTCCCATAATTACCTTACATGGCGCCCATCTTACCAATGTTCATAATAAAATAATGATTTTTTTATTTTTTAAAAATGGCAATATAAATAACCCACCTCTGTTATGTTTTAAATTCATCCTTTTTTAAATATGACATAGTAATAAAGATTATGGCTAATATTATAAAAACCACAAACATGGCAACAAATATAAAGTCACCATTTTGGATGTAATAACCAGGACTTACTATTAATGTATACATTAACATTCCCATGGACAATAAATAGGTCTGAAAACCCCATTTTCGATTTAAAATCAAACCAAAGCCTCCCAAGATAAGTGTGATGGCTGTAACAAACTCAGCAATTAAATGCATAGCAATTTTAGCCGGTTCAGTATAGAGTTCTGGTATCCCACCTGTAACATAAAATACAGTCCACATTCCAATCATGGATGCTCCTACAATAATTGAGTAAACTGCCGCAATTTTTTTAACTTCCATTAATCTGCCTTCCTTTTTCTAGTAATCCCTAATTAAATTATCTTTTTTTTCATTTTCTTAATTTTAAATAATAATTTTTTCTCTCAGCTAATTCATCCAATATTGAGTGGAAAATTTCAGATCTCTCTTTAACCTCCAGTTCCAAGGAATCCTTCTTCACTTTATTCAATGTCTCCTCTAATTCTTCAATCTCTATTACTGTTGCGGCAATACAATAATAACTTTTGGAGCGTCCTTCATTAAATTCTTGTAACATCTCTTCCAATAAGTTCTCTCTTGTTTTTTGTAACTTTTCAAACTCATTAACTCCATTCTTTTGAATGAAAGCAATGTTACTTTCCAGTTTCTGATAACATTTGAAAGAATCAACCCGTTTACTAAATTCTCTATGTTTTCTCCACTTTTCACAAGTTTCACTTTCTTTACATTGCCAACAAAATTCAATCCCTTTTTTCTTTATCGCACAAGTAATAAAAGGACACCCAGCAGATATTCTAAATTCACTTTTACACCCTCCGCATCTGCTTTTACTTTCTGTGTGGTAACGAGGGCAAAGTCTGCAAGAAAGACCACAGATTCCAATCTCAGGATATTTGATTTGCACATTTAACTTTTTTGTCATATTATTTACTTTTCTTGTTTTCAAGAAACTCTTTTATCTTTATCCTCTTTATCTTATAACTTCTACAATGTCAGTGGGCATTATATCTGCATTGGAAAATCTAGTTGTAACCAGGGCTATAGAAAGTTTTTCTTTAACTGTCATTATCCTTGCCTGAGCAATTAAATCTAATTCTCTATCCAGGATTTCGTTGGTTTTAGGATCTAATATAACCTCCCCTTCCTGGAAGATTTTTATTTCATCTCCTACTTTGATGCCAGAATCTTCCCCCAGATTTATATACACTTTAGTTATTTCTCCACTTGAAGTTGATTCTACTTTTACTACATATCCTTCTAAAGGCAGGGAAGAGATTATCATTGCTTTACTATCTAACTTTGCTGCAAATTCCGCTGCAGCTTGCTGGCATACATCCTCTATGGCAGAGAAAATATCGGTTGCTGATTCAGAAGACAAGCCTAATCCTCCAGCAACAGGAACACGAATGGATACTCCGGATTTGGAAGTGGTTCCTTTTTTTACTTCAGAAAAAATAATTTCTCCCGTTGTAACATTTATAGCCCTTACTGTTACGGTAACTGAAGCAGATGATTTTTTCAGACTTACAGGGCCTATTTTTATACCTCCTGATTTCTTATAAATTATACTGGTAACACTTCCGGTGATTATCGAATCTACACCGAGCATTTTCCCAATTTTCACCGCAGTAGAAGGGTCAACTCTTCCGGAATAAGCTTGAAAATCTTGTTCTTTTAAGATAGCATCTAACTTAACCCTTTCGAATACCCGAAAGCTCTCAGTCTTTATCAGGGCATTTATCATTAAATCTGTAGCGGCTTTAGACAATTCTGAATTAATATGCCAGATGTAACCCGGGGCGGTAGAGTCAAATCCAATCACTGCTACCCTGGGTAGCTCTTTAGAAAATCCCAGACTCGAAACTATTAAAATAATTATTAAAAC
>JAUVOA010000007.1 GCA_030599445.1 Atribacterota bacterium
CCAGAATTTCTATCTATTGTTAACCCTGACTACTTTTGGTTGGGTGGTTTTTGAATTACTGAAGAATAAGGTTCGGTCAGAGGAATTGATTATCGGAAGAGATATTTTGACCAGCCGCATAAAACTCTTTCAGGTGGGAATTGACCAGGCAGATAATCAAGAAACTATTCAAAGAATAGAGGATTTTATAGTATCTAAAAAACCTCATCAGATTGTTACTCCGGATACTTTGGCTGTATTGCGAGCAAGGAAAGACCTTGAATATCACGTTATATTAAAATCTGCAGATTTGGTTACCCCTGATGGAGCAGGTATCTTATGGGCTGCCACAACTCTAAATCATCCTTTGCCTGAAAGGGTAACCGGCATAGACATAATACACAACATATGTCGATTGTCTGCTAAGAAAGGGTATTCCCTATATTTATTAGGCTCTTGTCCTGGAGTGGCCGGGGAAGCTGCCCTAAATTTAACCAGGAAATATCCAGGAATAAAAATAGCCGGAACTCATCATGGTTATTTTGGTTGTGAAGATTCTCAAAATTATAAAGATGTTAAAAATGGTAATAACGTTAGGAATAAAGAAGAAGAAGAGATTGTTGCCGAGATTAAAGAAAAGAGACCTGATATCTTGTTGGTGGGCATGGGTGTGCCCAAACAGGAAAAATGGATTAATAAAAATTTGAACAGATTAGATGTTCCAGTCTGTATGGGGGTAGGCGGAAGTTTTGATGTCCTTTCCGGCAGAATACCAAGGGCACCATTGTGGATGCAAAGACACGGAATGGAATGGATTTATAGATCGATTAAGCAGCCAAACAGGGCTTTCCGAACTTTAACCCTTTTTTACTTTATCTGGTTGGTAATTGTAGGGAAAATGGTTTATTCTCTAAAAGAAGTAGATTGATAATCGATAATAGATATAGATAATGCTTAATAAGTAAATGATAATTAATCGAAATAGCCCAAAATTGAAATATAAAATATTAATTAATTTAGTATCTTGGTATTAATGCATTATCATAATAGCCATAGATAATAGAATTATAATATTGTCGATCACTCTATTTACTTATTCTTAAAGCCTTAAATGTTAAAATAATTAAATTCCCCTCAATATATCTTAGACAAGCATCACCCATTATTTTATATCAAGATCCGTTTTTCTGATTAATCAATTAAATAAGGAGATAGCTGATGATAATTTTGCTTAAAGGTGCAATAATTGTAGTTGCCCTACTAATTCAACTTACTCTTATTAATTCGATTTCCATTATGGGATTAAAGCCTGACTTGATGATGGTAGTAGTAGTAGTTTTTTCCTTGCTGAAGGGAGAAAAAGAAGGGACTATCTCCGGATTTGTTTCAGGTCTTTTGCAGGATATCTTTTCTACCGGGCTCTTAGGAATAAATGCTTTGGTAAAGACAGTGATAGGTTTTACTTGTGGAATTTTAAAAGAAAAAATATTTTATGAACATATATTATTTCTTATTCCGGTAATAACTTTTATTGCATCATTTATGCAAAGCATTTTAATATTTTTGCTGTTACGTGCTTTTGGAATCGAATATAACCTGGCCTGGAGCTTAAAGCAGGTAGCCCTTCCCGAGGCTTTATATAGCAGCCTGCTATCACCTTTTATTTTTTTAGCAATAAATAAACTTTTTCAGACAATTAAAGAATAAAAATTACCAAAAGGGAAACAAAGGTGCCTGGCACTTTTGTTTCCCTTATAAAATTGAGGAGTAATCATGAGGGAATCTTCTACAGTTCCAGAAGATGTGAAACAACGGCTAAATTGGTTATTGATATTTATGGTCATCTGTCTTTCAATATTAGTTATCAGTTTGTGGTATTTGCAGATGATTAAAGGAGAGGAATTTAGGGAGAGGGCGATAGAGAATTGTATCCGTTGTCTGGTAGAAGATGCTCCGCGGGGTAGGATTTATGACCGCCAGGAAAAGTTATTGGTTACCAATCGTCCGGCAGTAGTAGTTTCTGTAATCCCGGCAGAGGTCGATGATTTAGAAAAACTTAGTGAAAGACTAAGTAAAATTATAGGTATTTCTCCGGAAAAAATTTCGCAGACAGTAAAAAATTATCGGGAAAACCCTTTTAAGCCGGTAAAAATTCTAGATGACTGCAATACAAATAAAATAATTAAGATTGAAGAGAGAAAAGATGAATTAAAAGGAGTAGTTTTAGAAGTTAAACCTCGGAGGGATTATCTTTACCATGATTTTGCAGCTCATAGCTTGGGCTATGTGGGAGAAATAGATAAAGAAGAGTTGCAGCAATTTGGCAATCCAAAATTCCAGGGAGGGGACATCATAGGAAAAGCCGGACTGGAAAAATATTATGATGATATTTTAAGAGGGGAAAAAGGAGGAAAGGAAGTCGAAGTTGATGCCTTGGGTCAGGAAATAGCTACTTTATTATATCAAAAACCAGTTCCGGGCGAAGATTTGGTATTAACTATTGATAGAGATTTACAGCTCTACGGAGAAAATTTACTCTTTGGTAAAAAAGGTTCCATTATAGTAAGTGACCCTAACAGTGGGGAAATATTAGCTTTAGTTAACAGACCTTCTTTTAGCCCCAACATATTTGCTAATGGAATTTCCAGTTCTGACTGGCAAAGGCTTTCTTCTGATGCCGACTATCCTTTGACCAACCGAAGTGTTCAGGGTGTTTATTCTCCCGGTTCGATATTTAAAGTGGTTACAGCTATAGCCGCTCTGGAAGAAGGAATTACCGATAGAAAAAGAAAGATTTATTGTTCGGGTAGTTTTGAATTAGCTGGCCAGATCTTTATTTGCTGGAAGGAGACCGGGCACGGGAGTTTGAGCATTGTAGATGGAATTGCTCATTCCTGTAATATCTATTTTTATACTTTAGGAAAAGACCTGGGGATTGAAAGATTTAATAAATATTTGCAGAAGTTTGGATTAGGAGAAAAAACGGGTATTGATCTACCAGCAGAAGCTATAGGGACAATTCCTTCCGCCCAATGGAAAAAGAAAGAAGTTAAAGAGATCTGGTTCCCCGGTGATACTATAAACCTTTCAATCGGTCAGGGATATCTTTTGTTAACCCCTCTACAGGTGCATAATCTTATTACTAATATTGCTACAGAAGGGGAAGTTTACAAGTTGCATTTAGTAAAAAAGATAATTTCTGCAGATGGTAACACAGTAGAAGAAATTAAACCGGAAATTTATAAAAAAGTAGATTTTTCTTTAGATACATTTAAAATTATTAAAGAAGGATTGAGGCAGACTATATTAAAAGGAACGGGCTGGAGAGCAAATATTAAAGAGTTAGCGGTAGCCGGGAAGACTGGGACAGCTCAAAATCCTCAGGGGGAAACCCACGCCTGGTTTATCGGGTTTGCCCCTTATGAAGATCCGGAAATATGCATCACCGTTTTTTTAGAAAATGGGGGAGAAGGGGGAGAAACAGCGGCTCCCATAGCCCGAGCTATGCTGGAAAAATATTATGATATCCAAAAATGATAAAAGTTGCCCAAAGGTGCCTAGCACCTTTGGGCAACTTTTGGCGAAGTTTTTCGCCGGAATCCTAATTTTGGAGGATAGAAGTTGAAAGAAAAAATAGATAGATTAACTGAAAATTTAGATTTTAGTCTTCTTTTTGCGACAGTGTTTCTCTGTTTTTATGGACTTTTAGTATTATACAGTTCAACACGTTTGGCGACCACAGGGGGAAGCGATCCCTATTTTTTCGTAAAGCGGCAATCCTTATGGATGTTGTTAGGATTCTTATTTTTAACCATAATAATTTCTATCGATTACCATAACTTGGAAAGATATTCTAAAGTGATCTATTTTGGTGCGATTGTTTTACTGATAATGGTTATAATTTCTGGTAGATCAACTTATGGGGCAAGGCGTTGGCTGGCTATAGGGCCTTTTGATTTTCAGCCCTCGGAGTTTGCTAAAATCGCTTTAATAGCGTTTTTAGCGGATTTTTTAGCCAAAAACAAACCAAAATTGGATAATTTTTTCTATTATTTAATACCATTTGCTTACACCGGGTTGTTAATTTTATTGGTGTTTATGCAGCCAGATTTAGGCACTTCGTTAGTATATTTAGCTATACTTATAATAATGTTGTTTGCGACAGGGGTTAAGATAAAATATTTAGTTTTTACTTTTTTAGCGGCTCTATCTTCTATTCCGGTTTTGTGGATTTTTCTAAAAGATTACCAGAAAAATAGATTAATTTTATTTTTAAATCCTAATCTGGATCCTTTGGGGGGTGGTTATAATGTTATACAGTCGAGGATTGCCATCGGTTCAGGAGGTTTTTTAGGGAATGGAATCTTTAGCGGTCTACAAAGTCAGTTAAATTTTCTACCTGCTCAACACACTGATTTTATATTTTCTGTAATAGGAGAAGAGTTAGGCTTTGTCGGAACCATCTTATTATTAGGATTATATGCCATTATTTTATGGCGGGGAATAAAGATTGCTTTAGAGGCCAGAGATTTACTAGGAACTTTATTAGCTACGGGTGCGGTATCTTTATTATTTTTTCATATAGTAGTGAATATTGGAATGGCTATGGGGATGTTGCCGGCCACCGGACTACCCCTGCCTTTTTTAAGTTATGGGGGAAGTTTTATGATATCTAATTTAATGGTGATAGGGATATTACTAAATGTGGAATTGCATAAGGTAAAGTGGTAATGTGATTGACCAATTAGTCAATCATATCCGTATCTCGTATTTTGCTCTTGCGGATAGTGTATAGCGCATAGTTTTGAATTAGCAAAATGCTTATACGAATTAAGCTAAAAAGTTAAAGTAAAAAGCGAAAAACCATATACTCGTATATCGTATATCGTATTGCGTATCGTGTTAAGAAAGGTAGAATTCATAAAACACAAAACCATATTATGATAAAAATTCTGTATGTATTATTTTGAGTAGGGGTCGGATTTATCCGACCCGAGTATCGAGGGCTTGATAAATCAAGTCCTTACATTATTAAAGATAAAAGCGAATAACTATATCGATTAGATAGCTAACAGGATAACCGGGTAACCGGTAAACTGGCTAACCGGCTAACCATCCTCACGAGATACGAGATACGCTTTTATTCTGACCCATCGGTAGACCGACTAACTAATCAGGGAGAGAAAATTTTGGATATTAAAAAAATATTATTTAAAGAGTTATTGGATAAGGTAGAAAAACCGGGGAGGTATACCGGTAAAGAATTTAATGAGATAGTAAAAGAAGAGGATGCATCCACAGTTAAAATAGCCTTAGCCTTTCCTGATTTATACGAGATTGGGATGAGTTATTTGGGATTTAAAATTCTGTATGATATTATTAACAAGAGAGATGATGCTCTGGCTGAGCGAGTTTTTTCACCGGCAGTGGACATGGAAGAACTGCTGAGAGAACGGCAGATACCCGCTTTTTCTTTAGAGACCTATAGACCTTTAAATTCTTTTGATATAGTTGGATTTACTATCCAACATGAATTAGGTTATTCCAATATCCTAAATCTTCTCGAACTTGGGCATATACCTTTAAGGTCGGAAGAGAGAAAGGAAGATGACCCCCTGATTATTACTGGTGGTCCCTGTGCTTTTAACCCGGAACCTTTATCCCGTTTTATCGATTTATTTGTAATCGGAGAAGGGGAAGAGATTATCGGTGAAATTATAGAAGTTTATAAGAAATGGAAAGATAAAAAACAGAGCCGAGTAAAACTTTTAGAAGAATTAGCCCGGATAGAAGGGATTTATGTTCCGTCTTTCTATGAAATAACTTATTTTAAAGACGGAAGGATTAAATCGGTTACTCCTAAAAAAGAAACGTGTTATTCAGTAATTAAAAAGCAGATTATTTCTGATTTTGATAAAGTAGCATATCCTCTTTTTCCCATTGTTCCCAATATCGATGTAGTTCACGATAGAATTACCCTGGAAATTTTTCGAGGGTGTACCCGGGGATGTCGTTTTTGTCAGGCGGGGATGATTTACCGCCCGGTACGGGAAAAATCAGTGGATACTTTAATTGGATTGGCTGACGAAATTCTTGCCCATACCGGATACGAGGAGATATCCCTGTCCTCTTTAAGTTCGAGCGATTATAGTGAAATAAAGAGCTTGATTACTAAATTAGTAGACCGATTTAAAGAAAAGGGTGTGGGGGTTTCTCTGCCTTCTTTAAGGATAGATTCTTTTTCTGTCGCTTTAGCCCAGCAGGTTCAAAGAGTAAGGAAGACCGGTCTTACCCTTGCTCCGGAAGTAGGAACTCAAAGGCTAAGAGATGTGATAAATAAAAATGTTCTGGAAGAGGACCTGTATTCTTCGATAAGAGCAGCTTTTGAGGGAGGGTGGAGGAAGATAAAACTTTATTTTATGGTCGGTTTGCCCACCGAGACCGAAGAAGATGTGGAAGGGATAGTGAGGCTGGTTAGTAAAGTTGATCACATGGGGAGAGAAATAACCGGAAGGAAGATAAATATAAATATTAGTGTATCTGCTTTTGTGCCAAAACCTCATACTCCCTTTCAATGGGGAGCCCAACAAAAGAGGGAAATATTGTCTAAAAAAATAAGATATTTAAAGAATAGATTAAATTGGAGGAACATTTCTTTTAGTTACCCGGATATTAATCGAGTTTATTTGGAGGCAGTCTTTGCCCGAGGAGATAGAAGGTTAGGTGAAGTACTAGAAAAAGCGCACTATTTGGGATGTAAGTTCGATGCTTGGAGAGAACAGTTTAATTTTGAAGCCTGGCAGCAGGCCTTTAATGATAGTGGACTTAATATGGAATTTTATATTAAAAGAGTGAGGGAAGAAGATGAGATTCTGCCCTGGGACCATATCTCCTGTGGAGTTAAAAAAGAATATCTGCTTGAGGAGAAGAAGAAGGCTTTAAGAGGAGAAACAACTCCCGATTGTCGTTTTGAGGATTGTACGGAGTGCGGAGTGTGTTAATCAATTGGCTAATTAGCCAATTGATTAGTCGTTAGTGAATAGTAGCTAGTTAGCGTATAGCGTACAGCGTTTAGCGTATAGGTATGGAGGGACAATCGCGGGAAAAAATAGTCAGCGCCAGTCTGCCGGTCAGCCAGTCTGCCAGTCAGGAAAGATGCAAGATCAATCTACTGGCCTTTCCGTAGGACAGGCGTCTCGCCTGTCAATCATTGTTATTAGCATTAAATGTAGAATGCTAGCATGCTTGATTGACCAATTAGTCAATTGATTAAGTTGATTGGCTAGTTCACTGGTTAAAAATAAGGATGCGGGATGCAAGTCGAAAGTTAGTTAGTTTGATATTAATTTCTTAACTAACTAACCATGTAACCAATTAACCAACTAACGAGATACGAATTTACTAATTAATAAATTGAATAAAAGGAGAGTTTTTTATTTGGAACAATTAGTCAGAGTAAAATATTGTAAAGACAGACCTATTGCCTATATTTCCCATTTAAACCTGGCCCAGGTTTTTACCCGTGCTCTAAGAAGAGCCAACATCCCCGTGGTTATATCCGGCGGTTTTAATCCCCGATTCAGAATATCTTTTGGCCCTCCTTTGCCTTTAGGGATCAGCAGCATTTCTGAATATTTAGACATTAAACTAGAAGAGGAGATAAAAGTCGAGGAATTAGTAGAGAGATTAAACCGGGTCTTACCCCAGGGGTTGAAGATATTACTGGCTAAAACAATCCCTTCCTCTGCCGATTCTTTAGTAAAGATAATCGATAGAGCTTCTTACGTTATTACCCTAAAGATAAAGGAAAAGCTATTAGATTCAGCAGCTAAAAATCAAGAAAATGAATTAAAAGAGTTGGAGCAGGAAACAGAGAAAAATAATAAAATATTTTTAAATTTGGAAGAAATTACCGTAGAAAAGCAGACGAAGAATGGGATTAAAAAGGTTGATATAAGACCCTCGATTTTAGATATAAAGGTGCAGAAGTTTAAAAGCTCGATTTTAAAGCTTAGCTTGGAAATAAGGATAGGGCAGCAGGGGAATTTAAATCCCCGCTATGTGATCAAGGCCTGGATTTCCAATTTTGCAAATAACTTTGATATCATCCGGATTTGCCGTAATGGTTTATATGTAAAAAACGAAGAGGTTATTTAAGTATTTGACAAAAATATAAATAAATATTTTTATTTATATTTTTAAAATATTATTTAAAACATTAAGTTAAAATTTTGTTATCTTTACTAATGGGATTATTTAGAGTAAAATATATGAGGACAAATTTAGTATCGAGTATTGCGTTAAGAAAGAAGAAACTAGTAATCAGAATACAGAAGATAAGATAGTATCGAGTATATAGTGAAGGAAAGGAAGAAAGAACAGGAATTAAAATTTAGAAGTAGGGGCGTATTGCTATACGCCCTCAATAATCTATGTAAAACCGTAGGACAGGCGTCTCGCCTGTCGAAGTAGGGATTCGATTCATCGAACCCGTAAAAAAATTACCAGAACAACCTGGGACGAATAAATTCGATCCCTACGCAAAAAAATATATTATCTGAAAAAGTTTTAAATTTTAAATTATGGTTTTTCGCTTTTAGCTTTAACTTTTTAATTTATTCAGGAATTAGGGTATGCATCTTATTAATCCAAAACTATACGCTAAACGCTACCCGCTATACTATATGCTCACGACTAGATTGACTGGAAGACCGGGTAACCAGCGGGCTGGTGACCGATTAACCATTTAAACTAAAAACAGGAGTTTTTAATGAATAAAAAAGTAATTATTGATGTAGGTTTAACCGAAGAGAGGGTGGCCGTAATCGAAGCTGGCCGATTGGTAGAAATCCACATTGAGAGAATTGAAGATGATAAGATTGTAGGTAATATATATAAAGGTAAAGTAACCAATGTTTTGCCTGGGATAGAGGCAGCATTTGTAGATATTGGAATTGAGAAAAACGCTTTTTTGCATATCGATAAAGCTACAGATGATCTGGATAAAGATATAGAGTCGGTTACGGATGCCGATTCTGATCCTGCTTCCAAAACTGTTTTGGATAAAATTAAAGTTGGCCAGGAGATAATGGTGCAAGTAGTAAAAGAGGCTATACCACCTAAGGGCGCGAGAGTAACCACCAATATTAGTCTTCCTGGTAGATATTTAGTTTTAATGCCCAACAGCACAAATGTTGGCATTTCACACCGGATTGAAGAAGAAAAAGAAAGAGAAAGGCTAAAAAAAATCGTTCAACAGACAAAACCGAAGAATGCAGGATTGATTATTCGAACTGCGGCCTGGGGTAAAGAGTTAGAGGATTTTTTGCCCGATCTAGATTTTTTGACCAGATTATGGAATAAGATTAGAAACAGAGGAAGGAAAGCCAAGGCTCCTATGTTATTACATGAAGACCTGACTCTGACTTATCGTATTATCCGAGATCTGCTTACCGAAGAAGTAAAAGAAATTTTAATAAATTCTAAAAATGAATATAAAAATATGCTGAAGTTTTTAAAGACTTTATCTTTATCAGAATTAGAGCCCAGAGTATCTCTCTATAAAGGAGAAAAGCCCATATTTGAGGAATATAATATTGAAAAAGAAATCAACAAGGGCCTACAAAAAAAGATATGGCTTAAATGCGGAGGATATTTGGTTTTTGACCAGGCGGAGGCCTTAACGGTAATCGATGTAAACACCGGTAAATTTGTTGGTAAAAAAGATATGAGAAAAACCATTTTGAAAACTAATTTGCAGGCGGCTGAGGAGATAGGACTTCAGTTACGGCTTCGGGATATTGGAGGGATTATCATAATCGATTTTATCGACATGGATAACCAGGAGGATATAGAAAAGGTAGTAAAGAAATTAGAGGAAAGTTTAAAAAAAGATAAAACCAAATCTAATATTATCCAGAATACAGAATTAGGTCTGGTTGAACTTACCCGGAAGAGATCCAGGAGAGATTTGGAAAACATGCTAAGAACCACTTGCCCTTATTGTTCCGGAACGGGCCGGGTTTTGTCTGCCGAAACCGTAAGCAATATGGTTTTACGCAAGTTAGAAGAGTTGTGTAATACTTCAAGAGCAGAAGCTGTCCTATTAGGAGTACATCCTAAAGTAGAAGAAAATTTAACCGGGGCAAAGATGCTGTTGATTAAACAATTAGAGAAAAAAGGAAGAAAAACTATTTATATCAAATCTTCAAAAAATATTCACATAGAGAGGATAGATGTAGTAGCTGTCGGCAGACTAAAAGAGATAAAGAAAATTAAGCAGATGTTTAAGTAGTCGTTAGTGAATAGTAATTCGTATCGCGTATCGCGTATCGCGTATCGCGTGAAGAAAATCGGTTTTTATTTTACGGTTTTTAGATTTCAGTTTATTATGTTTTATGTCATTGTGAGAGGAGTACTCAATATTGCTTGAGTACTCCTCATGGCAATCTCAGTTTGAGATTGCTTCGTCGTATTACTCCTCGCAATGACGGAAATAATAATTCCATTTTACTCTCTTATAATATTTTGAATTCTGACTACTGGATTCTATCTTCTATTTCCTTAACTAGTTAACCAGGTAACCAACTAACCAGCTAACCAAATAGATACGAATAAATTTGACAACCATATAAATATATGCTAAATTTTATAAGCGTTGGTTTCATATCCGCACAGATTGGGTCTAAAAGTAGTCGGTCTATCTGATTACTACCTAATCATGGCGAGTTTATAAGGCAAGGAGGATTGCTAAAAATGCAAGCTGTTATCGCAACTGGAGGTAAACAGTATCTCGTAAAAGAAGGAGATATTATCAGGGTTGAAAAGTTAAACCAGGAAAAGGGGAAAAAAGTAGAATTTGACCAGATACTAATGGTTGACAAAGATGGAGAACATATTATTGGCCGACCTCTGGTAGAAAAAGCTAAGGTTGTTGGGAAAGTTCTAAACCAAGATAAAGCTAAAAAGATTATAGTTTTTAAATATAAATCCAAAAAAAGATATCGCAAAAAGACCGGACACAGACAGCCTTATACTGAAATTTTAATTGAAAAGATAAAAATTTAAAGGTATAATATAAAGTATCAGAATAATTAAACATTTATAAAATAATTTAATCAGAAGCAGGTTTTAAGAGGGTGAGGTGAGAATTTATGGCACATAAAAAAGGTCAGGGATCAATTAAAAACGGTAGAGATAGTAATGCCAAGCGGTTAGGAGTAAAACGATTTGCCGGGCAATTTGTAACAGCAGGTAGTATCTTAATAAGACAGAGGGGAACTAAAATTCTTCCCGGAGAAAATGTGGGAAGAGGAAATGACGATACCCTGTTTTCTTTAATTGAAGGATTTGTGACTTTTGAAAGAAAGGGAAAAGATAGAAAGCAGGTTTGTGTTTATGCTGAAAGATCTTAAAATAAAAAAAATTTTTAGTCAACCAACCCTGAGTTTTTTTGTAAAACTCAGGGTTTTTTAGTATCATTAGGTAAAATAATAATAAATGAAAAAAAAGTGCCTGGCACGAAATTTTCATTTTAGCAGGAGAAGAGTATGTTTGTGGATAGAGTGAAAATAGAAGTGAGAGCAGGAGGAGGGGGGAATGGAGCCGTAAGCTTCAGAAGGGAAAAATTTATCCCAAAAGGTGGTCCTAATGGGGGAGACGGAGGAAAAGGCGGAGATATAGTTATTGAAGCAGATGATAAGGTTAGGACTTTAATAGACCTTTATAATCACCCTCATCAAAGGGCAAAAAATGGAGAAAGCGGACTGGGAAGCAACAAGACAGGGAAAAACGGAGAAGATTTAATCATAAAAGTTCCTTTGGGAACGGTGGTAGAGGATATGGACAGTTCCATAATTTTAGGTGATTTGAGCGAAAATGGGCAGAGGATTATCGTAGCCCGGGGAGGACAGGGTGGACTGGGAAATTTTCGTTTTAAAAGCTCTGTTAGAAGGAGTCCTAGGTTTGCTCAAAAAGGAGAACCGGGAGAAGAAAAGAAACTATATTTAAATCTAAAAATAATTGCCGATGTAGGATTGGTTGGCTACCCTAATGCCGGAAAATCTACTTTGCTTTCTCGGATTTCAGCCGCTAAACCCAAGATCGCCGATTATCCTTTTACCACTCTCATCCCTAATTTGGGAGTAGTTAGTGTAGATGAAACAAAAAGTTTTATGGTAGCAGATATTCCCGGTCTGATCGAAGGTGCCCATCAGGGTACTGGTTTGGGAGATAAGTTTTTAAAACACATTGAAAGAACTAAAATAATCTTACACATTATCGATGGTTATATAACAAAAAAAGAGGATCCATTATATGGTTTTAAGGCAATAAACAAAGAATTAAATAATTTTAGTGAAAAACTGACTAAGAAACCGCAGATTGTTGCCATAAACAAATGTGACCTTGCTTCTGTTAAAGAAAATATAAACTACTTTAAAGATGCTTTCCACAAGGAAGATTATCAAATATTTCCCATTTCTGCTTTAACCGGGGAAGGATTAAATACACTAATCTATGGTCTTTCTTCTTTGTTGGATGAATTAAAATTAAAAGAAAAAGAAACGATTACTGAGGTTTTACCCAAAAAAGAAGTAGTTTATAAATTTAACCCTCGATTTGTAATTAATAAAAAGGGAGACATTTATGAAGTTACCGGTGTAGAGATTGAACGGATAGCAGTAATGACCAATTTTAATAATGAGGAAGCAATAGATTATTTCCAGAAAATTATAAAAAAAATGGGTTTAGAGAAGGCTTTAATTAAAAAAGGAATTAAAGAGGGAGATCAGGTAAAAATCAAGGAAATCGTTTTTACTTTTTCAAATAAATAAGGTATAATTTTATTAATTAATTTGGTTAATTAATTAGTTAGTTAGTTAATTAGCTAGTTACCTAGTTAGCTAGTTAAAAATGCAGATGCAAGATGTATTAGTCGTTAGTTTCAAATATAAATTTTCGATTTACAGTTAATTTATTAAATAATTGTTTGTTTAATATTTATTTTTCAACTAATTAACCAGCGAACTAGTACAATTGGTCAATTAAAGCAAAGGTGAATTAATGACTAAAATAGCCAATTATCTTTTAAAAAAGGAATTATTCAAAGAAAAATACTTATTGAAATTTTTTTATATCATTATTGTTTTAACAGTAATGATTAGTTTTTTTTATAATATACAGACTGTTCAGGCCTCCGATAAAAAGATAAGCATTTTATATTTTAATAATGTTACTCACGAATCAGGCTGGGATTGGTTAAGCAAAGGTTTGACTGACATGCTGATAGATGATCTTTCTCAGGTTGATGTTCTTGTCTGTTCTTCTCATCAAGAGATAGAAGATTTATACCATAAATATGACTTGTCTCCTATTTCAGCCGAGATAGATAAATCTTTATTAATCCAGTTTAGTGAGAATATAGACGCCGAGGTAATATTTTTTGGCGATTTCTATCTTTCTTCTCCCTCCAATTTAATTTTAAGTCTTAAAAAGTACGATAACTCCACCGGAGAAATTACCGCTTTTCGAGACTTCGTAGTGGGAAATACAGATATTTTTAATTTAAAAGATAAGGTAGTTTTATTTATCTTAAAAGAGTTAAATGTTGAATTATCAATTCAAGATAAAGATAGATTGAAAAAACCTCCTACCACTTCTCTTGAAGCTCTGAGTAATTATTACAAATGTCTTGATTTAATGGACAAGGCCATTGTTGAATATGAAGGTGTTGATTATCCCAGTAAAAAGTTATGGGCTGAGGCCATAGAATACGGAGAAAGGGCAGTGGCAGCAGACCCCAAGTATGCCGAAGCTTATTATCTTTTAGCGGAGATTTACAACAGAACCCATTGGACTATTAGGGAAGTAAACAGTCTAAATAGTTTTATCCAACTGGTAGAAGATAATCAATTGAAAAGTAAGGATATTTATAAAAAAGCTTCTCAGGCTTATTTTAGATTAGGATATGCCTTTTATTCTAAAGGCGAGCATGAGCAGGCGATCGATTATTTTATTTCTTCTACAGAATATGATCCTGATTTATTGGAAACTCACCTCTATTTGGTTCAGATCTATTATGATATGGGCGAGATAAGCCTTTCTCTTGATGAATGCGAAGAAGTTTTAAGGATAGATCCCCAGAATAAAGAGATTTCCTGGTTTATTAAAAAGAACGAACAATCTCAAAAATATGGCCGGAAAGCCTATGAAAATTACGAAAGAGGTTATCTATCTTATAAAAATGGTAATTTTGAAGAAGCGGTAAGTTATTTTAAATCATCTATTTTAGCAAATCCAAACTTTAAGGAACCTCATTACTATTTGGCTTTAAGTTATTATCAGATAGGGGACCTGGATAATTCTATTTTTCAATGGGAAGAAGTTATCAGGATTGATTCTTTCGACAATACAGCCAAACATTTTTTAAATAATTGCCTGGAAGAGAAAAAATACGGGAGAGAGACATTAAAGCATTTTAACGCCGGCTATGATTATTATTTGAAAGGTGAATATGATAAAGCCATCGAAGAATTTAATAGATCTTTAGATTATAATCCTGAATTTGAAAAAGCCCGTCAATTTCTTTCCCGCTCATATTATCAGCTTAATCAGATGGACGAATACCGCGAAGAAAGAATAAAGACGACCGAGTTAAAGACCAGCGGTGAGGAAGAAAAAGCTGAAGAATATTATAAATTAGGCTATGAATTTTATTCTTTAAAAGATTATATCGTGGCTATTGAGGAACTAAAAAAAGCCCTGGATATAAAGAGTGATTATCCCCGCGCCCGCTATCTGTTGGCTGAGTGTTATTTCCAGCAGAAGGAATATAAGTTGGCTCAGGTAGAGTATGAGAGAGTAGTAACCGATTCGGAGATAAACGAGTATACCGATGATGCCCTCTGGGGCAGTGGGTGGTGTTATTATCTGTTAGAAGAATATGAGGAAGCAGCCAAGAGGTTTTCGAAATTATTAAATGATTTTCCCGATAGTGATTTAGCCTTACAAGCCAGACATAGGTTGGGTAAATCCTATTTTCAAGGAAATAATTATCCGGAGACAATCAGAGTATACCAGGAATTTTTAGAGAAATATTCCGAATATCAAGGGAAAGAGATAGAAGAGGTGTATTACTTGTTGGGTCAGGCTTACTTAAGGTCTGGAAAATATAAAGAAGCAGAAGAAGTATTTAATAATTTATTATTTTTCTTTCCGGGATTTGAATTGGCTTCCGAAGTGAAATATTATAATGGTTTGAGTTTATTTAAAGAAAATAAATATGAAGAAGCAATAGTACAATTAAAGAACTTAATCTCAGAAGCAGAAATAGAAGATAAGAGGAAAGAAGAGGTCCAATATTTACTGGCTCGTTGCTGGCTTAATTTACAAGAATATAGTAAAGCTATTGAAAATCTGGAGAGCTTAAAGCAGTTCGGAGTGGAAGATTCTATATTAGAAAAAGTCAGTTTTGATTTAGGTTTGGCTTATTCCCGGCAAGGTGATAAGGAAAAGGCAATTTTAGAATTTCAAGAATTTATAGAGAAATATCCGCAAAGTGAACTTATTAAGTCAGCCCATTTCGAATTGGGCAAGGATTTGTATGATTTAAAAAAATATAAATTAGCTTTATCAGAATTAAAGAAAACATCTACTGATGAAGCACTTTACTTAAGAGGGAAAGCCTCTAAAGAATTGGGGGATCAAGAAGGAGAAATTGCAGCATTTGAAGAATTAAGAGAAAAATACTCCCAGAGTGATTTTTCTCAGGAGGCATATTTTAAATTAGGCAATTATTATTATAATCAGAAGAGATATAAAGAGGCAATTGAGGAATTTAATAAAATTATTCAATTTTTCCCTCAATCTCCCTTGCTCTCAGAAAGCTATTACTGGATGGGGTGGAGTTATTTTAGATTAACTGATTATAAGAAGGCGGGCGAATATTTTAATAAAGTGGAAGAAGATGAAGAAAATTTAGATTTGGGACAAAAA
>JAUVOA010000085.1 GCA_030599445.1 Atribacterota bacterium
TACCAGTATTTTATTTGGTAATTTACCGAACTTTTGGTAGGGTCTGATAATAAAACGTAAAATACGGTCAAAATTGGGGTGTTCGATATCTAATATTTTCCCTCCCCTTAGCTGATTTTGCAGAAGAGTTAAAAAAGGAGAACTGATAGTTTTTTGTCTATTTCTTAATTCGGTAAAGTAAATTTCAGGAAGCGAGGGGTCAAGGGAAATATGGATATAAAAGGTTTCTCTTTTATTCTTTATACCATTTGAGGTAAAAGACTTATAAGGTTTTACTTCAATAATGATTTTATATTTTTTAGTCTGAATTAGGCTTATTATCTTTCCTTCTTTAAATTTATCCAGAAGCTCTTTTCTCATTGCTTCCAAAGTGATGCTATCCAGGGACATATTAATCTCCTTGCTGATATATTTAACTTTAATATAATCTATTATAAAGGTATAATCAAGAAAATAAAAATGACAAAGAACCCTGACATCAGTATCGAGTATCGAGTATATAGTATATAGTGAAAAAAATAGAAGCCAGAATATTATTAGCGTATAGCGTATAGCGTTTAGCGGATAGGGAAGAAAGAAGAAGAATAGGTCAAAACCCAGATCGAGATTGTATCGCATATATAACTAAAATGACTGGTAGACCGGGAGACTGGTAGATTGGAAGATTCTACAACTTTTGAATTTTGAATTATGGCTTTACCCTTTTAGTTCTAATAATGTAGAGGCACGATGCATCGTGCCCTAAGATGTCAGAATGCAAAACAAAGAAGGGCACAATTCATTGTGCCCCTACAAATAGCTCCTAATTTTTTATCTTTCTCTTTTTCTCTTTCGTTTTCTTTACTATATACTTATTTCTTAACTCGATACTCAATACTATATACTCGATACTATATTTAAACGCGATACGCAATACGCAATACGAAATAATTTGACAAGCAGTAAGTATTACCATAAAATTAGTGTGAAGTTTCTATTTTTGAAATATAACAATTATAAGGGGAAATAAAGTTGATTAAAAGCATGACCGGTTACGGTGTGGGAAGGATTAAAGCAGAAGACGGAGAATGCCTGGTAGAGATAAAAAGTTTAAACAATAAATATTGTGACGTAAATATAAAAAATAACTTTCAATCTTTAGAAATTGAACAAAAGATAGAAAAATTAATAAAAGATAGGTTATCAAGGGGAAAAGTTAATATTTTAGTAAGAGTTGAAAACTATGGCCTGACTGAAGAGAAGATAATCTTAAATGAAGATGTGGCTGATTCCTATTATAAAAATCTAAAAGCCTTAAAAGAAAAGTACAAATTAAAAGATGAAATAGACATAGATTCTATGCTTAAGTTTAAAGATATATTTAAAATAGTAAAGGAAGAAGAGAGTGCTAAGATATGGCCCCTGGTAGAAAAAGCCCTAAATCTCGCCTTAGACTCTTTATTGAAAATGAGGGTAGGAGAAGGTAAGGTGCTTATTGCCGATGTCCGAAAAAGAGCCAAGAAAATACAAAAGTTAATAGGTAAAATTGAGAAATATTCAAAATCGTCACCGCTCGAATATAAGGATAAATTTTTAAGCAAGATAAAAAATTTGACCGATGGCCTGAATGTTGATGAGGGAAGAATCGAATTAGAAGCAGCAATATTTGCTGAAAAGACGGATATCACCGAGGAAATTACCAGATTAAAAAGCCACCTTATCCAGTTTGATGATTTGTTAAATTCTGAGGAATCTGTGGGAAGAAAGATGGATTTTTTAACCCAGGAGATAAATCGGGAGGTAAATACTATCGGGTCAAAGACTAATGATATTAAGGTAACTTCTTTGGTTGTTTTGGTGAAAAGTGAATTGGAAAAGATAAGGGAACAGGCCAGAAATATAGAATAATAGAGGACAAAATATGCTGAATAATTTAGTTAATATAGGTTTTGGAAATTTTGTGAATTCTACCAGAGTTCTAACTATTTTAAGTCCGGATTCCGCACCGGTGAAAAGGTTAAAAGAGGAAGCAAGGGTAGATAAAAGGTTGGTTGATGCTACTTATGGGAGGAGAACGAGAGCAGTGATAATTACAGATAGCAATCATGTAATTTTATCTTCTATTCAACCGGAAACCATTGCCCATAGATTTACCGAATATAGCGAACAAAATTTCAAATTAAATGAAAATATTACAAAATAGGAAATTTTAAACATGACTAACGATAAAGAGTTATCATCTTTTATTCCTAAACGAGATACGAGATACGAGATACGAGATACGATTGTAAACAGGGGCTTGCTGTTTGTTATCTCCGGCCCATCAGGTGTAGGTAAAGGTACTTTAAGGGAAAAGGTATTTAATATTTTCCTTGATCTAAAATATTCTGTATCGGTGAATACCCGCCCTCCCCGAAAGGGTGAAATAGAAGGCAAGGATTATTATTTTGTAACAGTAGATGAATTTAAAAAAAGGATAAAGGAAAATAAATTTGTAGAATGGGCTATTGTCCATGGAGATTATAAGGGTACGCCTATAAAATTTTTAATAGAAGAACTTCAAAGAGGGAGAGATGTTCTGCTGGAATTAGATGTTCAGGGTGCTAGGCAGATAAAGAAGAAATTTGCTGATGGTATTTTTATTTTTATAGCTCCTCCAACCTGGAAGGATTTAGAGGATAGATTGCGAAAAAGAAATACAGAGGGAGAAAAGGCCCTGGAAAAAAGATTAAAAGATGCTCGCATTGAAATAAAATATAAAAAAAATTATAATTATCTGGTAGTGAATGATAACATAAAAACCGCTCTAAAAAAAATAGAGTCTATAATAGTTGCCGAAAGGTGCAAAATAGCAAATTATAAAAAATGAATATTGATTGCAAAATAGTATAATTTTAGTAAAGAGGAAGGATGAGAAATAAATATGTTAGATAATAATTTTTTATTAGCGACGATGGTAGCAAAAAGAGCAAAAGAGTTAAGGATGGGGGCTAAAACTTTGGTGGAATCCAAACATAAGCTGCCTATTAAAATCGCCCTAGAAGAGATAAAAGCCGGAAAAGTGTACCTTAAAGAGAAAGAAGAGCCTCTAAAGGCGGAAGATGTATTTCATGAAGAAGAGGGATCTCTAAAAGTTAAAGAACCTGCAAAACCTGAAGACATATCTGATGAAGTTAAAGAACCTGAAAAATCTGAAGAATTATCTGATGAAGATGAAAAACCTGTAGAAATTGAAAAGATATTTGATGAAGGTAAAGAATCTGGAAAGTCTGAAGGCTTATTATAAATAAAGAATAGATTCCCATTTTCATGGGAATGACAGAGAAGGAAGTGGGAATGACAGAGAAAATTGAGATTGCCACGCTCCCTTCGGTCACTCGTAATGATAGTATAAAGAATGACATAAGAGGGCGTATTGCAATGCGCCCCCACTTCTTACATGCTACTCGATACTCAATACTCGATACTATACAAAGAGGTAAAAAAGTGTTGAAAGGAAAGAAAATACTTCTGGGAGTTACCGGAAGCATAGCTGCTTATAAAGCAGCGGAGATAGTGAGTTTGTTAAAGAAAAAAGGTGCAGAGGTTTTTGTAATTATGACCGAATCTGCTACCAAATTTATTCAGCCTTTAACTTTTTCAACTCTTTCCGAAAATTCGACACTAGATAATCTGTTTTCTACCAATGATAAGATAGTAGTAAAACATATCTCTCTTGCCCAATGGGCTGACCTGATATTGATTGCCCCGGCCACAGCAAATATTGTCGGCAAAATTGCCCACGGTATCGCTGATGATATGTTAACTACCACAGTGATGGCTTCTAAAGCGAAGGTCATCTTTGCCCCGGCAATGAATAAGAATATGATATCTAACCCCCTGTATCAGCAGAATGTAGAAAAATTATCCGCCTTAGGGTATGAGTTTATCGATTCAGAATATGGCCGATTGGCTTGCGGCGAAACAGGAAAAGGTAGATTAGCAAATATCGAAGATATAGTAGATACGGTTGAGTATGCTCTAACCTTTAAAAATGATTTCCAGGGTAAGACAGTATTGGTTACTGCTTCCTGCACCAGAGAACCTATTGATAAAGTAAGATTTATTTCTAACTATTCTTCCGGTAAAATGGGATTTGCTTTGGCAAAGATTGCCCGGGTTAGAGGGGCAAGGGTTATTCTGATAACCGGGCCAACCTCTTTACCCGTCCCCACGGGGATTACTACAATTTCAATTGAATCTGCGGAAGAGATGAAAAAAGAAGTTTTTAAATATTTTTCGGAGGCGGATATAATAATTTCCGCCGCCGCAGTGGCTGATTTTCGGCCTAAAGAAGTATTTGCCGGAAAGATTAAAAAAGAAAAGAGCAAAAATCCCCTTATCGAACTGGAAAGAACTCCCGATATCCTTTATGAATTAGGAAAGAAAAAGGGAGATAAAATATTAGTCGGATTCGCCGCTGAAACAGAAAATTTGGCAGCCAATGCCCTCAAAAAATTGAAGGAAAAAAAATTAGATCTAATTGTCGCTAATGATATATCGGCAAAAGAAGCCGGATTTGGCTCAGATAAAAATAGAGCCAGGCTGATAAACAGCAAAGGAACCGCCCAGGAATTATCCCTGATGCCAAAAATTGATATGGCCGAAAAAATCTTAGATGAAATTATAAAAATAAAGTGAATAATGAAATTAATGAGTTTATTAATATGCATGGTGAAAGCAAATATGCCGAAATAGTAATCTTGGAATATAATTTTGATAAAATATTTCACTATTGTATTCCCCAAGATTTAAAAGACCAGATATCCCTCGGCTCGAGAGTGACCATACCTTTCCGGGGTAAGGTGACTACAGGATGCGTAGTGGGATTTTTGGCGGAATCGGATGTTAAAAACTTAAAGGAAATCCGGCAATTAACAGATAAAAAACCTCTCCTTACTCCCCAGGTAATCAAATTAACCAAATGGATTTCTAATTATTATCTCTGTTCCTGGGAAAAGATCTTAAATTATGCTATTCCCAAGACTCGCAAGGTCTGGCTTAACAAATTCGATATAACAGATATTTCACCCTTAAAGCCCCGGCTACCCGAAGATGATAAATCCTCGGACTACGAAATTATATTTTCTGCAGAAGAAGTAAAAGAAAGACCTCTCTTAAAAGATATAGAAAATATTATAAATAATAAAAAGTTAAAAACAGTTTTAATCCGGGGAAACGATTTTAACAGCAGGATAAAAATTTATTTAAGGAGTATCCGAAAGACCCTAAAAGAGGGGATGCAGACCATTGTATTGGTTCCTACTGAATCTCATCTATCGGAATTAGCCGGGCTGCTGGAAAAAGAATTTAAGGATAATATGGTAGTCTTTGATGAAAAGATAGACCAGAAGGCCAAATATCAGAAATGGATTAAAATAAGAAATTCTCAGATAAATATCGCCCTGGGGATGAGGTCGTCCATATTCGTGCCCTTTGACAGATTAGGTTTGATTATCGTGGAGCGGGAACATAGCAGCCTGTACAAAGAAGAAAGGTCTCCCCGCTATAATGCCCGGGAAGTGGCTCTAAAACGAGCAGAATTGGAAAACATCCCTCTGATTCTGAGCAGTGAAACACCGTCGATTGAATCTTACTGGAATGTCCATAAAAATAATTTTCTGGAGGCGGAGCTGAATACCGGAGAGGAAAGAGAAAATCTATTAAAAAAAACCATAATAGATATGACCCAGGAAAAATCCAAAAAAAAGATAATAAGCTATGAACTTCAACAAGCCATTTCAAGAAGTTTAAAGAACAAAAGAAAGGTCGTACTTTTTTTAAACAAGAGGGGTTTCTCGAGTTTTATGATTTGCAGCCAATGCGGACATATACCTAAATGTTCCGATTGCAACACTTCCCTTTCTTATCATTTAGATATTCAGAAAAAGGCGCAACTGATTTGTCATAACTGCGGAAAAAGGGCAAAAGTAACGGATGTTTGTGGTAAATGTGGCAGTAAAGAGATTCGCCCCCTGGGGATGGGAACCCAAAAATTAGAGAGTGAAATCAGGAAGATGTTCACCAGGGCTGAAATAAGGCGCCTGGATCGGGATTCGTTAATTAAAGATGATGATTATCGGCAAATCCTGGAAGAATTCAATCAGGGAAGTACTGACATATTGATAGGTACCCAGATGGTGTTAAAGGGAGTGGATTTTAATAATGTAGATTTAATAGGGATTATCTCCGCTGATACTCTGCTGAATCTGCCGGATTACCGTTCAGGGGAAAAGACCTTTCAGCTGCTTAGTGAAGTTATTTCCTCTTTCAGGGAGATCAGCTTTCCCAAAGAAGTGATTATTCAGACCTTTAACCCCGAAGACCACTGTATAGTTGCCTTAAAAGAACAGGATTATAACTATTTTTACCAAAAAGAAATTGAGTTACGGAAAGAACTGGATTACCCTCCCTTTACCCATATTATTAAAATCGTGATTTTAGGAGAAGAGAAGGAAGCAGTTAAGCAAAGGGCGGAATATCTAATCAGTTATTTGGAATCCTTCCGCAAAGGTAAAGAGTCTGCGGAATTTAAATTACTGGGCGATGTAAATATGGTATTATGGAAATCGAGGAACAACTTCAAGGTACAATTTTTAGTAAAAGTAAAAGATTTGGGAAAATTTAATCAGGCATTTAAGAAAAAATATGATAAAATGTTATCAAA
>JAUVOA010000039.1 GCA_030599445.1 Atribacterota bacterium
ACTGAAAGAAATAGAAATATATTAATAAAATGATTTTTAGGTTCATTAAAAGGGGGGTTGCGGAATGAAAAATAGAAATTTTGAACTCATGGTGATCGGAGGAGGAGCAGCAGGTTTAGTCGCTTCGGTGGCGGCAGGAGCGATAGGGGTTAAAACTGCCCTTGTTGAGAAAAATCGGTTAGGAGGTGAATGTTCCTGGACAGGATGTATTCCTTCCAAGACGCTAATTTCTCTGGGAAATTTAATATATAAGGCAAACCATTTACCCTTAAAAAAAAAGAAAAAGAATGAAACCAACATACCCTTTGTCGATTATAAAAATCAGGTTATGGATTATGTCCGGGAGACCACCCGCAATGCCTCAAAAGCATCCAAAGCCCGGGATTTGCTCACACGCTATGGCGTAGAAGTTATTTTTGGAAGCCCTAAATTTTTAGATAACCACCATATTGAGATAGATAAGTTGAATTATCATGCCAAAAAATTTATTATCTGTACCGGTTCTTCTCCGGTTGTTCCCAAAATCAATGGATTAAGGAGGGGATATTTAACCAATCAAACCATATGGAAATTAAAAAAATTGCCTGATTCATTACTGGTTATTGGAGGGGGCCCTATAGGGGTAGAATTAGCTCAGGCGTTTCACCATTTGGGAACCCGGGTCAATTTGTTTAATGACTTGAATCGATTATTGATCCATGATGATGCTGAATTAGCAGAAGATTTAACGAAATACCTGGAAAATGAGGGATTGAAAATTAATTTGAATTATTCGGTTAGCAAGATTATAAAGGATGAAAAAGGCTGGCGGGTGAGCATGAAGGATGATAAAAATATTTCTGAACCCGGTGAACATCTGTTAATCGCTTTGGGCAGGAAAGCGAATGTAGAAGATTTAAACCTGGAAGCAGCCGATATTTTATATGACCGAAAAGGCATTAAAGTCAATCGCCATTTAAAAACATCGGCATCCAATATATGGGCTGCCGGAGATTGTATCGGTGGTTATCAGTTTTCCCATATCGCTGAGATCGAAGCAAAGCTGGCAGTAAGAAATGCCCTGTTACCTCTGAATTCCTCTATCAATTATCAGGGAGCACCCTGGACCACTTTTACTGAACCGGAACTAGCCCATCTGGGTTATACGGAAGAAGAATGCAAAGAAAAAGGACTAAATTATCGTGTCTATCGGCAATCATTTGAACATGATGACAGGGCCATGACCGAGGGAACCGCTTACGGTAAAGTAAAAATTCTAACAACCGCTTTAGGTCACTTGTTAGGGGTACATATATTGGGACCAAGAGCCGGAGAATTAATTAATGAATTTGTTTTGGCGAAAAGAAAAAAACTAAAAATTTATGATATCGGCCTGACCAGCCATGTTTATCCCACTTTAGGATTGGCTCCTCAGCGAGCAACTGACGAATGGTTTGCTGATTGGGGTTCTAAATTGATGATTAAGTGGTTATTAAAATTAATGACTTATTTTAGTTAAACAAATAAAAAATTTTTTAATTCTGTTTAAAAAAGTGAAATACCTTAATATTTTATATCTTTTTATTGATGACCAGGGAAAAGTGGACATAATTTTCCAATACATTCTTTATTTTGGGAAAATTGTTCACAAATTAATTTTTCTTCTGCTGCTAATTCAATATCAAGATATTTGGGTAAAATTTGTGAGGCAGCTTTTAAAGCAAGCCAACAATCTCTTTGGCAGCAGCGAGGTGCATGATAATGGGAAATTTCTTTTAAAACCTGATGTGTTACCTTTTGTACAATTTGCCTTTCCCGGGCTTTATAAGGATTAGCTTTTAATAATAAAGATAGGGCAATACCTACACCAATAGCTGCACCACATATGCCTAAAAATGAACATGCTCCTCCACTGATTGTCTTTCCTCGATGGAGAGCATCAATAATTAATTGAGCAGTATTCTGCCCTGAGAGATTCCCGTAAACAGTTAATATGACTGCCGGAACCAGAGAATGGTATTCCGGACCATGCATAGGAACAGAAGGGTGCGCCCTGATCTTTTTAAAAAGAGCAATCATGTCCTTATCTCGAACATTTAGGCAAATATTTTTAATAAAATCCAGGGCATCCTGCGAATGGCAGTTATCGCAAACAAAATGTTCATTCGTGCATATAGTATTCGTCCATAATTTTCGACCACAGAAATAGCAGCTTTGCTGAATGCTTTTTTCCAGATATTGTAATTTTGCTCCGCATACCATACAATCCTGAGAAAATTTTTTGGTAGTTTTTACATCTTCTATTTTTTTAAGATTTATAGTAACCTCCGGAGCAATTCCACAACAGCAATTAATCTCTTGGTCAATATTTATTACTGCTCCATTTTCATTCAGTTCAAAAAAAGTTTCGTCCAAATTCTTGTCTATTTCGGAATGAATTTCCGTCTTGATACCTCGATAGATTATTTTACCATCATCGGCCACTACTGCCTTAAAAGGACCCCGATAGACAACATTTTTCTTTTTTTCTTTTCTTCTTTTTTTATAGGCAGAGTAGGTCACTGCATAAAAGGTGTATCCTTTTACTATTCGGTAGGGAAATCGTTTTTTTAAATGTATCATTTGAAAACCAAGATTTTCCAGCATATAAAAGAGGTATTTTTCCTGCATCGCTCCACCAATACACTCTCCTCGCAGTTTTTCATTATACTGAATATCAAGAGGAATCAATTCATCACTAACAATATCAGAGATGAATAATCTTCCCCCGGGTTTAAGGATACGTATAATTTCAGCAAAAGTCTTCCGTTTATCCGGTGACAGATTGATAACACAATTAGAAATCACGACATCAGCTATCGCATCAACCAGAGGAATGTCTTCTAAAAAACCATGCAGGAATTCCATATTATTAAATCCAATATTTTTAACTACTTCTATTTGTGCTTCCCGGGCTAAGTTAAGCATTGTTTTGGACATGTCAATTCCGTAAACTTTTCCTGACTCACCAACTTTACGGGCAGCAATAAAACATTCCAACCCTGACCCACTTCCCAAATCGACGAGAACTTCTCCTTTGCTTAATTCACAGTCCAAAACGGGGCTACCACATCCGTAACTACGTTTTCTACATTTAATTGGTATATGCGCTACCTGGGTTTCTTCATAATGAACTGGATTTACAATATCCTTATTAACTTTTTCAGCAGCCAGTGAATAAAAAGATTTCACCAGATAATAATTATCTTTATCCGGTAAAGATAAGACGCAATTAGAATGGGTAAATTGAACCGGGGAATCAGTAGCTTCACACCTGTATAATCGATCTCCCATTCTACAGATTATTCCAATATCTTTACAGGGATATTTCTGAACCTCTTGAGATAATAAATATAGGGCAACTTGAGGGTATAGCTCTCGATAAGGATCATGTCCCACAAAATGTTTTCCGGCAATATAACTGTGGTCTATATCTCCGCCACCTATTAAAAATCTCATAGCATCTCCCTGCTCTAAGTCATTATCAATCAAAGAAGTTTTTCTAATTTTTTCAAGTATAGGACTTTTTAGCCAAACATTTTTAATGCCCTCACTAATATGACCTGCATTTAATTCTTTTTCATAAATTAAAGCTGGTGAAGGATAAATATGTCCTTCCGGACTAATAGCCAAGCTCTCCCAACCGGCATTACTCAAGTCAAAACGAGTTCCGGGTAGGGAGAAAATTTGTGATTTAATAATTTCTATATTATCTATAAAAATATTTTTCTCCTGGGCAAGTTTGTAAGCTTTGATTAGTTCATGAAAAATAAGTTCGTTTTTTATCACTTTTTCTTCTTTTGCCTTACCTTTAAGGAATAACCATAGATAATGAATGTTTTTTACTTTCAGCTGCCCGGCAATTTGTACTAATGAAACCATTTCCTTAAGATTTAATCTATTTACACACATAGCCAAAGTAACGGGAAAACCAATTTGTAGTAAATTAATCAAATTCTTTTTTAATTCAGCATAAGCTCCTTTTCCTCGAAAAGTATCGTGGATTTTTTGGTTGCCATCTACACTAACCTGAAAGTGCACTCTTTTTTTAGATATCGTGCTTAGCCAGGACGAAAAGCGGCTAACTGTTTTACCATTACTCAAAATAACCGCATGTGTATGCGGTAGACTAAGTATCTTTTCAATCACTTCTCGGAAATAGGGATGTACCAGAGGTTCTCCCCCGGTAAAATAGAAGATTCGAACACCCAATTGACAACTTTCTTTAATCACTTTAAATATCTGTTCTTTTGTAAGCTCCTTATCTTTTATCCGATAATTTTTAAACATACAGTATCCACAATCCATATTACATCGATTGGTTAAGTGAAACCAGCATTCTTTTAAAGAGTCTGGTGATCGATAATGAACTCTACCTTGATAGTTTTCAGCCTTCTTGATAGATAAATGGGATAGTAGTTGTCCTACTTTATAATCAATATTTTCATCCTGGTATAAATCCTGGTAAGCATGAATAGCCTGAGATAAAGTATCGCTCTGTTGGTACAAACATAAAAAACGATCCGCTTGAGGTGTGGGAATAAACCAATCCGGTTGCTCAGATTTAATATATATCGGAACCTGATTTTGTATTATGCGATGATATCCATTGAGATTTGGTATAATTTTCTCCCCCTTTTACTATATTTATTTAACTTATTACGAAATTTTTATTCAATGTTAGTGAAGAAGCCGCTGATTTATCTAAAAAGAAATAAAGTATTCCTTTTTCCGGTTGAACCCATGCTGCTGGCAATTTTTTATTTTTTTTTATTAAAATCTGGTACACAATTGATGCCTTTTCCTTTCCGGTACCCAAAAATATTACATTTCGAGAATGATTGATGACGGGTAAAGTAAAGGAAATCCGCTGGTAATTTAAATGAGGAACGCTTTCTGCAGTGATGAGGTTTTTCATATCAGCAAGATTTCGATTATACGGGAAAAGCGAAGCTGTATGGCCATCTTTTCCTATACCGAGCAAGATAAGGTCAAAGACGGGCAACTCTTCTTTTCTTAGTTTAAAAGAATATTTCAATTCCTGTTCATATTCCCGGGCCGATTGAAAGACAGTATTTCTAATCGATACCGAATGAAAGTTTTTTAGAGGTATATTAATCTTGTTGATTAAGCGTTCTCTAACCATTCGCTGATTGCTATCCTTGTGGAAAGGAGAAATAAACCGTTCATCTACCATAAATATATGAGTTTTATCCCAAAAATTAATCTCTTTATTTTGAGAAAGTTGTGTAAAAAATGGTCGGGGTGATTTACCTCCGGAGACAGCAGCATTAAATAATCCTCTTGATTGACATGCGCAAGAACCTATTTCATTCCATTTGTTAACCAGATGAAAAAATAATCCTTCTCTCTTGTTAAATATCATCACTTTTTTAGTTTTCATTTCGACACTCCAGTTTATTTTAAAAAATGTCTTTATATCTACATTTTTGTCCTTCCCGTTCCAATAATAATGCAGCTTCTGGTGGACCCCATGTACCGGCAGGATAATTGGGAAAATCTTTTGGTGAATGGCTTTCCCACCATTGAATAATTGGGTCAACAATAGACCACATTGCTTCCACACCGTCCTGCCTGGCAAATAAAGTTAAATCCCCTTTCATGCAATCCATAATTAAGCGTTCGTAAGCTGGGCGTTGTTTCTTTTTGAAAGTTTCTTCATAATTAAATAACAACTTTACCCAAACTAATTGATTATTAATTCCTGGCTGCTTTACATTCAAATGGAGGGAAATTTCTTCATCCGGTTGTATCCCTATTCTAATTGCGTTGGGTTCCATTTTCTGGGCACTCCGGCCTAATAATTGAAGGGGTGGAAATTTAAATTGGATATAAATTTCAGTAAGGGTTCTAGGAAGTCGTTTCCCGGTTAGAACATAAAATGGAACATTAGCCCACCGCCAGTTATCAATGTAAAATTTTCCGAAAAAAAATGTAGGTGTATTGGAATCAGGGGATACATATTCCTCTTGTCGATACCCGGCAACCGAATAATTTTTGATTTTTCCGGGGCCGTATTGCCCACGAATCATATAACTCTCTAAATATTTTTCATCCATCATACGAATAGAATGAAAGACCTTGACTTTCTCATCACGAACATAATCAGGTTCAAATCCAACCGGTGGCTCTATGGCTACCAAAGCAATCAACTGCATAACATGGTTTTGAACCATATCGCGTACTACTCCGGTTTGTTCGTAAAATTTTCCTCGACCTTCAATGCCGATATCTTCTGCAACCGTAATTTGAACCTGACTAATATAATTTCTATTCCATAAAGGTTCAAATATAGTATTACTTAGTCGGAAAAAAAATATATTCTGGACCGTATCTTTTCCCAAATAATGGTCAATCCGATATATTTGCTCTTCTTCAAAGGCCTTTAAAACAAGTTTATTTAGCTTACGAGCTGTTTTTCTATCTCTGCCAAAAGGTTTTTCAACAATTACTTTTGAGTGAAAAATTCCCTTGCACAAATCAAATCTATTGAGTTGCTCAACCACTGGGATAACTACTTTGGGAGGAATAGCAAGATAGTAAATTATATTGGATTTGACCTCCTTTTTGTTAGTTATCGCCAATTGAAATATTTTAGACTTAATTTTTTGATAAATCTCATTTTCGATCAAATTTCCAGAAATATAATAAAAATGTTCCAAATATGCCTTACATCTGGACTTATTATAATTTTCCGGATTATATTTTTGAATGGCTCTTCGACAAAATTCACGATATTCTTTATCTGTCATCTCTGTCTGACCTAATCCTATAATTGAAAAGTCCTTGATCAGCTCTTTTTCAAGGAAGAGATGAAAAAGGGCGGGAATTAATTTTCTCTGACTAAGGTCTCCGGTTCCTCCAAAAATAACCAGAAGAAAAGAACTCATGTCCAATTCATAAACTGGCAAATCACATAGTTTTAATGTTTGGTTAATATAATACTCTGTAGATTTGGTTTTTTTATTCCGGGTTTCCATAAGACAGCTCCTTTCTATATGCTTTTAACTATATAAAATAGAAATAAAAGCAGCACAAATTTAATATGAACTAAATGATTTCATGGCTATATTTTTTCTCAATTTTCTCAATTTTATTAATTCTTCGAGCATGTCTCCCTCCCTGAAATTCAGCATCTAACCATGCCAGTAATATTTTTTTTACCTTTTTCTTATTGAAAGGTCTTCCTCCTAAAACCAATACATTCGCGTTATTATGTTCTATGCTTAATATTGCTTCCTTTTCATCATGAACTAAAGCAGCTTTGATACCGGGAATTTTATTTGCAGCAATTGAAGCCCCTATACCGGTTCCACAGGTGAGAATACCTTTCTTGGCAGGATTCTTTGCTACCCGCAAACCCAACTTTTCTGCAAAATCCGGATAATCAACGCTTTTTGTACTGTCTGTTCCCATATCTTCCAATACATATCCTAAATTTGTTAATTGTTCTTTAATAAACTCCTTAATTTCATAACCTGCATGATCTGCTCCCAATACAATAATCTTTTTTGTATTCATTTTTCACACCTTTCGTTAACGTAAAAATCATTGCTTTAAAAAAAGTGATTAATTGACTAGGAAAGATTTTCGTTTTTGTTCAATAGATTTTAACAAAGATTTACTTGATTCACTAATTTTCCTGATCTAACTATAGAATTTTTTTCATCATAAAGCTATTTCTCCTGTATTAATAAAGCTGTTCATGATTATATTCCTAAATACTTTCTGGTCCAACGCGCAATTGATTTATCCTGTTTCCCTTTTAGATCTTTCATTAGCCTGTTAAGGCCATCCTGGTCATCCACATCGTACCATCGGGGAATAAATGCCGCTTTCAGGTGCATTTTGTTAATTTTGCATACAGTTTGATTTAAAACCCGATTGGAACTCCAATCAATATTTATGAATATCTCTCGGTGAGGTTTTTTTAAGCCAATTAAATAATAGCCTCCATCAAAACTGGGCCCTAAAACAATATCGTGATGGCTAAGCTGCTTAAATGCCATCTGTAAATTTTTAGGAGGTAGTGTCGGTATGTCGGTTCCAATAATAATAACATGATGCGCTTTGTGGTGTAAAATCCACCAAAAAATTTGATACATCCTTTCTCCCAGATCTTTACCTGTTTGTTTTATTATTTTAAAATCGGGTGCTGTTTTCTGAATAAATTCAGGACTTTCATTCACGGACTCATAAGCAATCAATCTATTTTCACATTGTACCTGACGGGCAATTTCAACCACGTCTCTAAAAAAAGCCATGTAAATACCTTCTGCAGAGCCTGTTGGTAAATAAGGACGAAGCCTTGTTTTTACTTGATTCTTTTTCGGTTCTTTGGCAAAAAGTATTAACCATCGATTCATCTTAAGTCCTCATAGATTTTTCTAATTTTGGCAAGTGGGAAACCCAAATAGAACATGGAAGATATAAAAAGATACATTGAAATAGTGGTGATGATTCCCCGTTGTTCCCATCGTCGAGGGGAAATCCATATTTTTTCCGGAAGGACAATTGTCCTTCCTTTTTTCTTCATCTTCGCCGAAAACAATACATCCTCCATAATAGGAACCACTGGAAAACCTCCCAGATTAAAAAAAATATTTTTCTTGATAAATAGCCCCTGATCACCATAAAATATCCGGGTTAATTTCGCTCTTATAGTTCCTAAATAATCGATAAGACGATATAATATACTTTGACCAGCCAGAAATAATGAAAAACAACCTCCTACCAGTTGGTCTTCTTCTAATTTTTCCATGACAATAGGAAAAACTGCAGGATCAAGTCGGGAATCAGCATGAATAAACAATAATATTTTTCCACTTGCCTTATAAGCTCCTAAATTCATTTGCAAAGCTCGTCCTTTTTTACCATGTAATAATTTTCCCAATTTTGCAGCCAGCTCAACACTTCGGTCCGTACTACCTCCATCCACAAAGATAAGCTCTGTAACCTGAGAAAGTTGATACCAGTAAGAATAGTTAGCTGAAAGAATTTTTTCCTCATTATAAACCGGCACTATAATACTTATTTGTTTTTCTGTTGGTATAGAATAATTCATATAGATAATCCTCATCCTTATCTGTATGTTATTATTATAAAGGAAAGTTTATACAGTAAATAATTTTACAGCTTCAATTGTTATTACTTTTGTCATTCAACCTGTTTATAAATTATCCTCTTATTAGCTATTGCCAATAAGAGGATAATTGTTTTACAAGACCCCTTATTTGCCCATTTAAGCTAACATAAAAGGGTGCTTTTGCTTTTTATATTAAATCAAAAGATTGATATGGTCAAATGTATTTGTATTTCGGATAATATTCTTAACATAATTTGTCGATCTCGTATTTATTTTTACTTTATATTTTAATAATTATATTCACTTGATTATCAAATTATTTTTTTTCAAAATGATAAGAAGTAAAAATATTTTCTCGATCTTTAATTTCTTCCCGAATAGGTTCAGAACAAGCATCTTATCTAACTTTAAAATAACAGCAGTAGCTAGTC